>NZ_JCALDW010000009.1:0-202002 GCF_059813065.1 Mycobacterium sp. NGS24 | reverse complement strand
GCCAGGTAGTGGTGGGCGTGGCTGGCCATGCGGATGACATCGGTGATCGGGAGCAGGGTGGCGCCGCTGGTGCGCCCGGTGCCGGTACCGGCTTCGAGGTCGTGCAGGGTGGTGGTGACGATGATGGTGACCGGCAGCCCGCGGTGGGTGCCCAGGTCGCCGGAGGCGAACAGGGCGCGCAGGGCGGCCAGCGTCGCGTCGTGCTGACGCTGGCAGGTGCTGCGCCGGTCGGCGCCGGCGACCTCGGGGTCGGGTTCACCGTCGATGACTGGGGCGTCGTCGGCGGGGTTGGCCATGCCGGGGGCGGCCAGTTTGGCCCATAGCGCTTCGATCGCGGCGCGTAGTTCGGGGGTGATCAGCCCGCTGATCGTGGACATGCCGTCCCGTTGCTGGGCACCTAGGGTGATCCCGCGCGATCGGGTGCGTTCTTCGTCGGTGAAGTCCCCGTCAGGGTGCAGGCAGTTCATCATCTGCTGGGCGTAGCCGGCGAGCTCATCGGGGCGCTGCCAGGCGGCTTTGTCGGCCAGGTCGGCTTCGGCGGCCTCGCGGGTCAACGCATCGACCGCCGCGGGCAGATGTTTGAAGAAGTCGCGGATCACCTTGACTTGGCCGTCGCCGATGCGCCCGGCGTGCTGGCCGGCTGCGGTCGCGCTCAGCACCGGCTCCAGGGGTTGTCCGGTCAGCGCGCGACGCGGGCCCAGATCCGCGGCCTCGGCGATGCGGCGGGCGGCGCAGGGTTTGGTGATGCCCAGCCGGGTGGCCAGCGCCTCACACAGCGTGCCCCCCAACTCGGTTTTGTCGGCCTGGGCGGCGAGCTGATTGATCAACGGGTGCTGCGGGACCCGCAACCGGCGCGCCACCCGTTCCAGACGCTCCAACGCGCGCAGCCGCTCCGGGGTGGTCAACACCTCAAACGACAACCCACACAACCGATCCAACCCAGCATCCAGGGCATCGAAGACCGCCACGATCTCATCGCGCGAACTCGTTGCCATACCGATGATTCTACGAACCACCACCGACAACCAGATGAGCGATAAACGATTGCGCCAGAACATAATTCGCTCAAGATAGACGGAACCGAACGGCACCGGAATGCGTCTAACACATTAGTAGCCGGGGCGCACCGCCACTTCGAGTCACAGATGTGACGGACGAGACCCGCCACGCGTCACCTAGCAGCGAAGCGGCACCGATCAGGAGCCGTCCTCCAACTCGGGCGGGTCAGGAGTCACGGCGCCGACGGCCCTGTTGAGCCACTGCGGTGCCACCACGGAGACCACGGTGGTTCCCGCGGTGGCGCCGATCACGCCCGTCCACGCCACCGGGCCCAGTGGTGTGCAGCCGAAGAACTGGCTGAGCACCGGTGTCTGGATGATGCCGACCAGCACGCCCGCGCTGCCGAGCGCAGTGGCCACCACCAGCGGGCTGTGGCTACGGGTCAGCAGCGTCTGCGCCAGCTGCGTCGTCACCAGGGCCGTCAAACCCATTGTGGACGTGCGCCTTTCGGTGCCGGGTGTCCAGCGTCCGATGGACCAGGCGGCCGTCGCACCGGCAGCGGTGATGACGCCGCGGTTGACGATCGCACGCATCAGCGGCTCGTCGAGTGACGGCGCGGGTTGGGTCAGCAGGTCGAGCTGGCGGGCCCGGCGCGCATCCTCCACTTCGTCGGCGCTCAGACCGTCTTCTTCTTCCGGGTCCTCGTACTGCGAGGTGACCGCGACCGCGAGGGCGGGGAACATGTCGGTGAGCAGGTTCACCAGCAGCAGCTGACGGGTGCCGACCGGGGCGCGGCCCTGGCCGAAGGCCGTGCCGAGGATGGTGAACAACACCTCACCGACGTTGCCGCCGACCAGGATCGTGACAGCGTCACGCACACCGGCCCACATGTTGCGGCCCTCGACCAGGGCGTCGACCAGCACCCCCAGGTCGTCGTCGGTGAGCACGATGTCGGCAGCACCGCGGGCCGCCGACGATCCGCGGCCACTGACACCGATCCCCACGTCGGCCATCCGGATGGCGGCGGCGTCGTTCGCGCCGTCGCCGACCATCGCGGTGACCCGCCCGCAACGTTGCAGAGCCGCCACGATCTGCACCTTCTGCTCCGGGCTGACCCGGGCGAATACCTGGACATCGGCGGCGAGCTTGGCGTGTCCCTCTTCGTCGTGGCTGGCGAATTCGGCACCGGTCACCACGCGCGCGTCGTCGGGCAGGCCCAACTGGCGGGCGATGGCCCGTGCGGTGATCGGGTGGTCGCCGGTGATGAGCACGACGTTGCGCCCGGCCTCCACCAGCGCCTCGATCAGCGGCCGGGACGATTCCCGCGCGGTGTCGGCCAAACCCACGTAACCGAGCAGTTCCAGGTCGTGCGCGGCGGCGTCGACGTCGTCGACGTCGGTGTCGTCTTCCCTGGTGCCGTGCTCCCAGGTACGTTGCGCCACGGCCAGCACCCGCAACCCCTGTTCGGCGAGGTGCTGCACGAGCGAATCGGCATGATCGGACTCAGCCTCGGGATCGTCGAAGCGGCAGCGCGGCAGGATGACCTCGGGCGCGCCCTTCACCATCAGCACGGGCGCGGCCGCCGTGTCGGCCTCCGCGCCGATCGATGCGGCATAGCCTCGGCTTGATTCGAATGGAACCTCGGCCAGGATCGTCCAGTCACCTTCGCCGTCAAGGGAATTCGCCGCCGTGAGGATCGCCTCGTCGGTGGCGTGCGCGTGTCCCTCGCCGTCGTGCGGCTGGGTGGATGCCCGCGCGGCGGCCCGCAGCACTGCAATCGACTGCGGTTCGGACGTTTTCGGGAACGGTCCCTGTGCCGAGGTGGCGGCCGGGACGGCCAGCACCACGCGCAACCGGTTCTCGGTGAGGGTGCCGGTCTTGTCGAAGCAGATGGTGTCGACCCGGCCCAGGGCTTCGATGGTGCGCGGCGAACGCACCAGCACTCCACGCGCAGTCAGTCGCTGGGCGGCGGCGAGCTGGGACAGTGTGGCCACCAGCGGCAGCCCCTCGGGAACTGCGGCGACCGCGATGGCCACACCGTCGGCCACCGCCTGACGCAGCGGGGCGCGCCGCAGCAGGGCCAGGCCGGTCACGGTCGCCCCGCCGGCCAGGGTCAGTGGCAGCACCTTGCTGGTCAGCTCGCGCAGCCGGGCCTGCACGCCCGCCGACGTCTCGACGTTGGCCACCGCGGAGATGGCGCGTTGTGCGGCGGTACCGACTCCGGTGGCGACGACGATGGCCCGGGCGCGCCCGGCGACGATCGTGCTTCCCTCGAACAGCATGCTGGCCCGGTCGGGGTCGTTGACGGCGACGGGATCCACCTGCTTGTCGACCGGCAGCGACTCGCCGGTCAGGAAGGATTCGTCGACCTCGAGGTCGTCGGCAACCAGGATCCGGGCGTCTGCCGGGACCACCTCGGGGGCGGTCAGGTCGATGACGTCGCCGGGGCGCAGCTTCTTGGCCGACACCGTGGCGGTCCGGGTGGCGTTGCGGGCGGCCTCCAACCGGCGCCGCGTCGTTGCTACCGCAGGCACCACCACCCGACGCACCAGTTGGTCCTGCTCGGCGAACAACTCCGCGGCCGCGGCCTCGGCACGCAGTCGCTGCACTCCGCCGGTGACCGCGTTGACCGCCATCACGCCGGCGACCAGCAGTGCGTCGACGTTGCTGCCGACGATCGCTGAAGCCGCCGCGCCCACCGCCAGGATCGGCGTCAGCGGGTCGGACAATTCGTGCCGGGTGGCCACCGCCAGCCGCCCCAGCGTCTGAACCGGACCCCGCAGCGGCGCCACGACCGGCTCGTAGGACAGGTCGTCGAGCCGACGGCGCCAAGTCGGGGTGTCGGACGCCACTGCCAACGGGCGCGATCCGCCGGCCAGCCGCGAGTACACGATCTCCGGGTCCAGCGCGTGCCAGGCGGTCAGCGGTTGCGGTGTGGGATCCGGCAGGCGCAGCACCCGGGCGGCTGAGAAAGATCCGGAGAGCAGGGCCGTCGCCGCGGCGGTGTTGACCGGGTTCAGGAAGCGCCGGAAGGACACCGGGCTTGTGGACCGGCCGTCCTCACCGGTGACCAGCAACAGGCCGGCAAGCGTGGTGCCGCCCTGGGACAGATGCACCGCGGATTCGCTGGCGGCGCGGGCCACCGGCAGCGCGGACAGGATGCGCACCGCGGCGGCCAGATCGGTGCCGGTGATGATGTCGGCGGCCCACGGCGTGGCAGCACGGGGATCGTCGAGGGCGACCCCGATATCGGCGATGGCCAGTGCGGCCAACGTGTCGGTCGAGGCGAAGTCGCGGTGCAGCGCGGTGATCAGCAGCACGGGTCCGCGGTCCCCGCGCAGGTCGCGCACCAACTTCAAGAGCGGAGTCCCGGGCGGATGCGTCGAACCGACGCTGGCGGACAGATCTTCGGTGCCCGCCACGTGCCGCAACACCACCCGCGCCCCGGTGCGGTTCGCGGTCTGCAGCAACGGGATTGCGAAGGGGTCGACTTCCCAACCGACGTCGACGTGGCCCACCCGCCGGCCGTCGCAGACCAGGTCGGCGTGTTCCAGACCCTGCGCCGGTGTCGCCGACGAAGAACCTTCCGGCCGAATCCATTTCAGCCGCGCACCCCCGGCAGGCAGTTCGTCGGGATCGGGTTCGGGTGGCTCCTCCTCGTGCAGCAGCGCGTCGGCCACCTCGTAGACGCGGTCGTCGTCCCAGCCGGGTTCCTCACCCCAGGCGCTCAGCACCGCGCGGTGATCGCCGCGCAGTGCGGCGCCGTCGATCACCACCACCTGTATGCGGTCCAGGCGACGCAGCGCCCCCGGGTCGAGTACCAGCAGTCCCGCATTCGCCAGACCGCGCCCGAGAGTGGTCGCGAACGATTCCCGGCCGATGTGCGCGGCTTTCGGCACCCCGGCCAGGATCGCCTCGGCGGCCTCGGCTGCACCGCCACCGGCGAACAGCGCACCCGCGGCGGCGATCACCGAACCGCTGGCCGCCTGGTCTGAGTAGTTCTCAACCGGGCCTTTCATCGCGCCCTTGCCGATGTCGATCGCCGCGTCGATGGCACCGTCGACCACGACGTGGGAGGCCTCGCCGGCGGCGGCCGCCGCCCAGTTGTGCCGGGGCATCTGCGACTCGGCCCCCGCGGAGTTCAGCACCGGAACCACCGGCGCCTGCGGCCGGGCGGGTGAGGCGAGTTCGCGTTCCCGCTCCCGCCAGCGCTGCCGATGGGCCGTCGCCTCCACGAGCTGCAATGTGCGCTGGGTGAGATTCAGCATGGGTGTGCTGGGGGAACCGCTCAACCCGTAGGCCAATGCGGTGGAACCGCTCAGCGCGATGTCGGTGCCGACGCGACCGAGGCGCGACTCCAGGACGGCGACCACCCGCGGCTGGTAATTCAGCAGGGCCGCGGCGGCCTTGGCGCTGCTCGGTGCCATGGGCAGCCGGGTGAGCCAACCGGTCACCGCCGCACCCACCGCCACGGCGTCCATCGCCGCAGCGGTCAGCGGCACCAGGATCGCCAGCGGGTTGGCCGGGTCGGCGAACGGTGCCGCCTGGGACGCGGAGGAGGTGCCCGAGGCGGTGAGGTCGGTAGCGACGGCCGCGGCCGTTTCGCGGATCTCGTCCAGCACCGCGTCCTCGTCGGCGTCCTCGGCGATTTCGACGACCAGCCGGCCCAGCGCCCCTTCGACGTGTGCCTGGGCTACTCCGTCGATGCGGCGGACCGGCTCCTCCATCACCGCCGCGTATTCATGCCAGCAGGGAAACGGCAACAGCGGGTCGAGGTCCAGGTGCACCCGGCGCCCGCTGTGCCAGCGCACCGGCGGGGTGACCGCCTCGGGGGCGCCGTCCTTGGCGCCGCCCAGGCCGATCGCGCGCCCGGTGCTGTGCGCCACCGATTGCACCACCGGGCCTACCAGCTCGGTGACGGGACTGGTCAACGTCTGCACCGCGCCGGCCGCACCGGCAGCTCCCTGGACGCCGGCCCGGACGACCTGCGTGGCGCCTCCGGTGAGAGTGCCGACGATGTCGGCCACGCCCGGAATTTTCATCCATCACCCTTCGAATACGTCTATCCCGCGCCAATCCTTCCGGCGCCTTCAGCACCTGTCCACACGGTCCGCGGATTGCCCCTGGACTACCGCGTGGGCGGCAACCCAAACAACGAGAACAGCGACGGATCGAGAAAGACGGCCATCGCGGCGATGCCCGGGACGCCGCCCCGGTTGAGGCAGGTAAGAACCTGGATGGAATGGGCCGCCACCATGTTATCGGTGTTTGGCCGGTACCCGGCGACGGCCGGTTGAATCGGCGAGTGTGCGGACCACGACGCGACACGCCGGCGCGTCGTCGTGAACCGCACGCTCGGCGCGGCCGCGAGCTCCTACAAGTGCCGGTGATTCGCCCGGCCGACGTGATAGCCGGTGGGGAACGACTTCTCGATCACCTGGAGGTGGTGGTCCACCCGGGATTCCAGCTCGAGGACCACACAGCCGTCGCCGACGGCCTTGGATTCCAGCACGATGTACCGCTGACCGTTGTCGGTGATCGGATCGCCTGAGTGCAAATCTTCGACGGCCACCAACTCGGGGGTTCCGTGTGACTCCACCTCTGTCACAGTAGGTGAACCAGGCAGGCGAGGGAATAGTCCCGGTGGCGGGGGTGCGGCGCCGGGCAGCGGACGCCCGGCAAGAATGGCGCCATGACTACTTCGCAGCCGCCGGCCGATGCGCCGACCTGCTATCGGCATCCCGAACGCCAGACATACGTCCGCTGCACCCGCTGCGAACAGCCGATCTGTGGGGACTGCATGCGCAGTGCCGCGGTCGGTCACCAGTGTGAGCAGTGCGTGCAGGCGGGCGCGGCCACCGTACGGCAGCCGCGGACCCGCTTCGGCGGGCGGGAGGGCTCGGACCGGCCGGTGGTCACCTACGCGCTGATCGTGATCAACGTGCTGGCGTTCGTTGCGGAGTATGCCTCGGTCGCGGTGCAACGGCAGTTCACCCTGTGGCCGCCGGCGGTGGCGGCGTACAGCGAGTACTACCGCCTGGTGACCTCGGCGTTCCTGCACTACGGCCCCGCTCACCTGGGGTTGAACATGTTGGCGCTGTATTTCGTCGGGCCACCGCTGGAGATGTGGCTGGGCCGGTTGCGGTTCGTCGCGCTCTACGCCCTGAGTGGACTGGGTGGTTCGGTGCTGGTGTACCTGCTCGCACCGCTGAACACGGCCACGGCGGGCGCATCCGGCGCGATCTACGGGCTGTTCGCGGCGATGTTCGTCCTGGCCAAGCGGCTCACCCTCGACGTGCGTGGGGTGGTGGCGGTCATCCTCATCAACCTGGCGTTCACGTTCGTGGTGCCGGCGATCAGTTCGCAGGCGATCAGCTGGCAGGGGCATGTGGGTGGGTTGGTGGCCGGCGGCGCGATCGCGGCGGCCTACATGTATGCACCACGGCAACGACGTGACCTGGTCCAGGCCGCCGCGACCGTGGCAGCGCTGTGCCTGTTCGGGGCGTTGATCTGGTGGCGCACGGCCGATTTGCTCAACCAACTCACCTGACGCCGGGGCGGCGGTTCCCGTGCGGGGTAGGTTGCCCGGTATGACCTGGTGGACCGCGCAGGCCGAGCGGACGCTGAGCGAACAGGTGCCCGCCCCGCCCGGCGAGGTGCGCGACTACTACGTCGACCTGGGCAACATCAAACTGGTGCACCCGCTGATCGTCTCGGTGGAATTGCTCGATCGCAGTGACACCCCGGACGGCTACCGGGTCGGCTACCGGGTGGTGGACCGCATCGCGCTGGGGCCGATCACGATGAAGGTCCGCTACCGGGCGCGGCTGCATGTTCCCGTCGACGGCGACGTACACACCGAGGCCGACCAGTCCCCGGGCGTGCGGCTGCGGGGCACGGTGAGTTTCGCGCCGATCGAGGGCGGCACGCTGGTCACCGAGCGGATCAGGTTCGCCGCGCCGCGACCGCTGGCCGGGTTCACCGTCCGCGCGGCGGCCGAGGCGCACACCAAGATGCTGTCCGGCATCCGGCGTCATTTTGAATCAGGCTGAGCCGCTTTCCATTCCGACGTCAGCGCGAACTCGGACAGGTACTTGGTGGAACTCCATCCGCCGTCGACGACGATCGTCTGTCCGTTGATGAAGGCACCACCCGGCGAGCACAGAAACGCGACCGTACTGGCGACGTCGTCGACACTGCCCAATCGCTGATGCGGTGTCATCTCGGTGTTGATGCGCCGGAAACGTTCGTCCTGCAGGCGATGTTCGGTCATCGGCGTCTGTATCACCCCGGGAGCCACCGCATTACAGCGAATGCCCTGTGCCCCGTACTGGCAGGCGATGTGGGTGGTCATCGCCGTCAGACCGCCCTTGGCTGCCGAATAGGCACCACCGCGCATGCCGCCCACGACCGCGAATGTGGAGGTGATGTTGATGATCGCCGAACCGGCCTGCAGGTGCGGCAGCACCTCGCGCACCAATCGGAACGGCGCGCGCAACATCAGCCGCAGAAAATGGTCCAACGATTCATCGTCGGTTTCGTGTAGCGGTTTGGGGCTGCCCACTCCGGCCGCGTTGACCAGGAAATCGACACGGCCCCAGTGGTCCAGCGCAGCAGCGACAACCTGCCGGGGCGCGTCGTCGTCGACGAGGTCGACAGCGAGGGTCGCCACCCGTGCGGGATCGCCGATCGCGCGACTGAGCTCAGCGAGCCGGCCCTCGTCGCGACCGGTAGCCAACACCGCCACCCCCGCGTCGGCAAGCTTTGTCGCACAACCGAATCCGATGCCGCCGGTCGCCCCCGTCACAATCGCTACCTGCATGTCACCGATCTTCCGCCATCAGTTCCGCCCGGATCCGATGCTTGAGGATCTTCCCCGCATCGTTTTTCGGCAGACCCGCCCAGATAACCACTTGCTCGGGTGCCTTGAAGCGCGCAACGCCCGCGGCTTCGAGGAACCTGCGCAAGTCGTGCACGTCGGGGCCGGGACCGGCGGCGACGACGACCGCGCACGCCCGCTCGCCGGTGCGGTGGTCGGGCAGCCCGACCACGGCGATCTCGGCTATCCCCGGATGGTTGGTCAGCACGTCCTCGACCTCCTTGGGGGAGATGTTCTCGCCGTTGCGGATGATCATGTCCTTGGCCCGGCCGGTGACCACCAGGTATCCATCGCCGACCCAGCGCGCCAGGTCCCCGGTGCGGAAATAGCCGTCGGCGTCGAAGGATCCGTCCTCGTCCTCGGGGTGCAGGTAGCCGACCAGCATCTGTGGGCCGCGCACCCGGATCTCGTCGTCGATCAGCCGCACTTCTGCGACCCCGACCCGGCCGTCGGTATCCGCGGCACGATCGCGGTCCCGCGGCGCTCCGATCGTGGTCACCGGCACTTCGGTCGAACCGTACACCCGGGTCACCACGGCTGCTTCGAAATACGCTGTCGCGCTGCGGATCAGTGACGGTGACACCGAAGCGCCACCACAGATGAACAACTTCAGATCGGGCAGGCGGGTGTGGGCGCGCTGTGCGGCCGCCAGCAGCTGCTCCAGAAACGGTGTGGCGCCCGCCATGTGCGTGCAACGCTGGGCCCGCATGATCCGCACCGCGCTCTCGGCATGCCAGCGGTCCATCAGCACTGCGGTGGTGCCGAGCAGCAGCGGTGCTTCGAAGGCGTAGATGGATCCGCCGATGTGGGCGATCGGCGAGGCGACCAGAAACACGTCCCCTGGCGAGACGAACCAGTGCTCGCGAATCTGTCGGATCAGCGCGTGAATCGAGTTATGGCTGTGCAGAACGCCTTTGGGGCGACCGGTGGTTCCCGAGGTGTAGAGGATCATCCGGACCGCATCGGCATCCAGTGTCGGCAACGGCTCGGGCGTTCGCGGCGTGGTGAGCAGTGACCGGAACGGGATCTCGTCGGGTCCGCCGTCACCGCGCACCACGACGACATCCGGCGCTGACTCCAGCTGGGCGGTGACCCGACGCAACATCGGGACATAGTCGTAGCCGCCGAAATCAGGCGGGATGAACACCACTCGGCTGTCCGCGTCCTCCAGGATGAAGCGCAGCTCCCGATCGCGCAGCGACGGCAGAATCGGGTTGGCCACCATGCCCGCCAACGTGGCGCCCAGGTAGATCACCGCGGCTTCATGCCAGTTGGGCAGCTGGAACGACACCACACTGCCCGGCGGGATCCGCGCGTGCAGCGCGTGGGCCAATGCCGTGGCCTGCCGATGCAGCTCGGCGCAGGACAGTCGGTAGTCGCCGTCGACCAGCGCGATCCGCTCCGGAGTGTCCCGAGCGGCGTCCTCGAGGGCATCTGCCAATGTGGCACGGCCCCAATAACCTTGGGCGTAGGCCTGCGCGGCTCGGTCATCGTCCCAGCGCAGTAGGCGGCCGCCGATCAGCTTCCTACCCACGCACTCGTCGCATCGTCATCGAATGGCGGAAGCGGGACGCCGGGTGGGTATTGATCGTGACCTGGGCGACCTGGCCGTCGGAGGCACGGTAGGTGCGTTGCACCTGCAGCGCCGGCGTGCCGGGCTCCACATCGAGGCCGTCGGCCACTTCCGGGGCCAGCAGGACGGCGATGATTTCCTGTTGCACCTCAACGATGCTCAACCCGAACAGGTCCTCGATCAAGGGAAAGATCGGTCCCTCGTGGCGCTGCAGCAGTCTGCCGACGGCCGCGAACGCGCGGTTGATGTAGTACTCGGTGCGGCACAACGCGGTCTCGGAGTCGTCGGAGCGACGAAAGCCACGAACGGTCAGCCACTGCTCACCCACGGCCAGCCCGCTGCGTGCGGCCGATTCTCCGTCGATGGTGACCATCGCGACCGATTCGATCGCAAACCTGGTGCCGGTGGCGAACGCCAGCAGGTCGTTGATCGACATGACATGCTGGACATACGAATCCGACGACGGTCGCGGCACCACCAGAGTTCCGGTGCGTGGCCGCGACGACACCAGGTTGTCGTCGCGCAGTCGTCGCAACGCCTCCCGGATTGTGTACCGGCTGACCGCAAACCGCTCGCACAGCTCGTGCTCGGTGGGCAGCTGCGATCCCACCGGGTAGATGCCGTCCACGATCTCCTTGCGCAACGTGCGGGCCACCTGCAGGTACCGGTGGTCGACGACTTTTGCTTCCGAAGGTGGTGAGGACATTGCCGGTGGCCCTTCAGGATTCCTGACGTAGGGCCAGCAGACTGCCGTCGCCGTCGGCCGAGATGTACAGCGTGCCGTCGGGGCCGGCGGCGATACCCGCGAACGGTCCCTGAGGACCGGAGAACGGCGGCATGCCGCGCAGCGGTTTGGGTGTGATGCCCGGCGGGGCGCCGAGCGGCAGATCCGCAGCGAGGGTGGTCCGGACACCGGTGTCCAGGTCGAAGGCGACGACTTCCTTTGCGCCGGTGTCTACTACGTAGAGTTGCCGGCCCAGCACCAGCAGCCCCTGCGGCCGCTGCAGACCGTCGAACACCAACCCGCCGTCGAGGCTGCGGACCCGGCCGGTCTCCGACACCAGGCAGCTGCCGTCGCGGTCGATCGCGACGCCGACCGGATCGATCAGACCGGAGGCCAGGACCTGAACCTGGTTGCCGCGGAGTCCCAGCACCCGACCGGTGCCGAGTTCAGCGACGAACACGGTCCCGTCCGATGCCGCCGCCACACCGTAGAGCTGATCGAAACCTGCCGCCAGCACTTCGCTTTCGTTGTCCGCGGGCCGGTAGCGGGTGACTTCTCCGTTGGAGGTGGTGACGACGAACTCGCCGGGACCGGTCGAGTCCAGTCCGCGCAGGAATCCCGGATAGCCGGGGCTGAACAACATTCCGACGGTCCGCAGCGTGCCGTCGTCAAGAAGCGTGTAGAAGAAGGTGCCGTCGGCAATGTAAAGCTGCCCGTCGGGTCCGACCGTCAGGTCCAACGGCCAGTTCAACCCGCCCTTGAGCACCGTCTGCGAGTCACCGTTGCGACCGATTTCGGTGATCTCGCCGGTGAAGCTGGAGACGAACAACCGGTTGCCGACGAAGGTGCAGTTGTCCAGACCCGGGTTCAGGCTGGCCAGTACGGTCTTTTCACCGGTGCGCGGATTGATGCGCAGCACCTGGCCGCTGTGCACCTGGGTCGACACGATGTAGCCGTCGGCGTCGAACTTCACCGAGTCGGGGACACCGAGGTCACCGGCAACCCGTTCGGCTGCACCGCCTTCGGGGTCGATGCGCCAGATCTCGTTGGCGGTCATGACGGGGAAGTAGAGCATTCCGTCCGGCCCCACCTCCATCGCGTTGGGCATCGGAATGTTCTCCAGCAGCACCCGCGGCGCCCCGCCGTTGAGGTCGAGTTCGAGCAGCCGCCCGCCGGTGCGGCACTCGTTGATGAACAACCTGCCCCGGTGCACCGTGATGCCGTTGGCCGACGGCAGGTCGTCCCGTAGCACCCGGGTGCGGCCGGCGGCGTCGCGCATGCTGACCCGGCCGTCCATCACTTCGGTGGCGTAGAGGTTGCCTTCGGGGCCGAACGCGACGTCGTCGGGTGCGATGATGTCGCCGCCCTTGGCGCTGACCGTGTCTACCAGGCCGGTCTCGATGTCGAGCGCGCTGATCTGGCTGCCCGTCACCTGGGCGATGTAGATCCGGCCGTCCGGTCCGGTGCGGATGCCGTTGGCCCCGAACAGACGGCTGGGATCGGTGAGCCGAATCAGTGTCCACCCTTCGGCCAAAGTGGGCGAGTACGGGACGGGGTACCGGCCAAGTTGGCCAGTTGGGTGCGACGATCCGGTTCCGGCTATCACCGCTCGGACGATAGCAATCGTGCCGTGGTCCAGACAATAGTTCGTCGATATTCCGCGGCCGGCCTTGACGTGCACGCTACGTAGAGAGAATCATGCTCTCCAATGGGTGCACATCATTATCTTGTCCGGACAATTCGGTGAGCACGGATCTGCTCGGTCTCGCCGGACGCGTCGTCGTGGTCGCCGGCGCTGCCGGTGGCGGCATCGGCACCACTGTGACGCGCGTGGTCGCCGAGGCCGGCGCGACGGTGATCGGCGTCAGTCGCGGCCAGGACAATCTGGACCGGCACCTGGGTCCGCTGGTAGCCGAAGGGTTGCCGGTGGTACCGGTGGCCGCCGACGTGTCCACCGATGACGGCGTGGCGGCCACGATCGAAGCGGCGCGGCAGGCCGACGGAGAACTGCATGGTCTGGTCAACGTGGCCGGTGGTGCGGACCCGTCGACGTGGATGCCTGCGACGCGGGTGACGCGCAGCGACTGGCGGGAATTGTTCACCCGCAATCTGGAGACGATGTTCTTCATGAGCCAGGCCGTGGCCGCGGAGCTCAAGAGCAACCGGCGCGCCGGATCGATCGTGTCCATCTCGTCGATCAGCGGGCTGAACACCGCGCCGTTCCATATCGCCTACGGCACCGCCAAAGCCGCGATCGTCGCAGTGACCCGGACCATGGCCGCCGAACTGGCCTGTGACGACGACGGGGGCGCGGCGATCCGGGTCAATGCGGTCGCGCCCGGGGTCACCGAGACACCGGCGTCGCGCACCTACACCGACGACGATCCCGAACGGGACCGACGTGCCATCGCGATGGGCCGGCGCGGGCGCCCGGCGGAAATCGCCGGTGCGATCCTGTTCCTGCTGTCCGATCTGTCGAGTTACATCACCGGACAGACGTTGCTGGTCGACGGCGGTCTGAACCTCAAGTGGGGACACCTGGGTGCCGACAACACCTCGCTGTTCCTCAAGGACGAGTCGTTCCGCGCTGCGATCAAGCGTTGAGGAGAAGGGGAAGCGATGAATGACGATCTGACCGCACCGGTCACGATCGGGGTCGAGGCCTACATCTCTGCGGACTACGCCCGCGCCGAACGGGACAAGCTGTGGCGCAAGGTCTGGCAGCAGGTCGGGCGCGTCGAAGATCTGCCCAAGGTGGGTAGCTTCCTGACCTACGACATCCTGGACGACTCGATCCTGGTGGTGCGCACCGGACCCGACACCTTCAAGGCCCACCACAACGTGTGTGTGCACCGCGGCCGTCGGCTGGTGGACACCCCCGCCGGCGCGAAAAGTGCTTGCGGCCACAAGAAGTCGTTCGTCTGCGGATTTCACGGATGGACCTATGACCAGGACGGCAACTGCACCCACATCCCCGAACGGGCGGACTGGCAGGGGGCGCTGACCCCGGAGAACACCCATCTGGGCAGGGTCAACGTCGACACCTGGGGCGGCTGGATCTGGATCAACATGGACCCGGCGGCCGAGCCGCTGCGCGACTACCTAGAACCGGCAGCGACCATGCTCGATCCGTTCAATCTGGCCGACATGCGCTGCAAGTGGCGCAAATGGCTGCATTTCCAATGTAATTGGAAGGTCGCGATGGAGGCTTTCAACGAGACCTACCATGTCGCCACCACGCACCCGCAGTTCAACAAGTTCGGCAACTTCCGCGGCTGGGCCGCCGCGCACGGCAGGCACAGCAACATCGGCTACGACGCACCGGCGGATCTCGGTGAGACCAAGTCGAAGATCCGGTTGGGCACCGGGGCGGACCCGCGGGTCTCGACGGCCGAAATGCAGCTCTACACACTGGAAGAGACCAACGCCACCACCACTCAGACACTGGTGAACGCGGCGTTGCGGTTGGTCGACGAGCTGCCCGACGACGCGCCCGCCGACAGAGTGCTCAGTCACTGGCTGACCTCGGCACGCCGCGACGACGCCGACCGCGGCGTGGTCTGGCCGACCATCGATCCCGAACACCTGGCCAACAGCGGCACCGCCTGGCAGATATTCCCCAACTTCCAGATCGGGCAGGGTCTGACCACGGCGTTGTGCTACAGCGCGCGCCCGCACGGCTACAACCCCGACGAGTGCATCTTCGAAGCGTCCTGCTACGAGCTGTATCCGAAAGGCGAAGAGCCGCACACCGAGTGGGTGTATGCGCCGCCGGACGACCCGAATTGGCGCAGCGTCCTGCCGCAGGACTTCTCCAATATGGCCGCGGTGCAGCAAGGAATGAAGTCCCTGGGCTTCCGCGGCCCCAAGCCCAACCCCTACATGGAACGCAGTACCGCCAACCTGCACCGCAACCTCGCCGAGTACCTGGGCCGGGGCGCGCCGCAGGCCCTTGCAACAGAGACGGAGATTCAACGATGAAGGTCAACCTTGGCTTCGGAGCACACAATTCGCACGACTGGGAGCGAGTGCTGGCCGAGGACTTCAGCCAGCCGCCCGCAACCCCGGACTGGGAATGTGTGCAGAGCACACTGGCGATCGCCGATCTGGCCGAGCCGCTCGGGTTCGACGGCATCTGGATGCCCGAGCACTGCGGCACGCCCTATGGCATGACACCCAACCCGATTCAGGCGTTGAGCTATTTCGCCGGTCGCACCGAACGGGTCGCTCTGGGCACCTTTGTGGCGGTGGCGCCGTGGTGGCACCCCATTCGGTTGGCGCACCAGATCGCCTACCTCGACATCATCTCCAACGGCCGGTACACCACGATCGGGATCGGCCGTGGTGTGTCGAAGGGCGAGTTCGACGCCGTCGGGGTGCCCAGGGAGGAGAGCCGCCAGCGGTTCAACGAGACGCTGGACATCCTGGAGCTGGCGTTCTCCGGGGAGCGGTTCTCCTACGACGGAGAGATCTTCAAGGTGCCCGAGATGTCGTTGCGGCCCGAGCCGCGGAGTCGGGACCTGTTCTCCCGCATCTATTCCTCGTCGTCCACCGCGGAGTCGCTGGAGATCCTTTCCCGGCGCGGCATGGTGCCGCTGTTCGTCGGCAACAAACCGATCGAGGATGCCGGCCGGGAAGTGCAGAAGGTCAACACCTTCCGGCAGGAGGAGGGTCTGCCACCGTGTCAGCCGAAGAACGTGATGTTCATGTACTGCACGGCCGATCCCGATGGTGCGGCCAAGTCCGAGGAGTGGATCTACACGGCCAACCGCGACGTCACCGTGCACTACGGGTTCGCCGACGCCTCGAACTTCAAAGGCGTCAAGGGCTATGAGGCTTATGCGGCCCGGGAAGCGACCGCGACCGCGGTGCTGGCGTCCTCGGTGACACACGACTCGAAGGGTGCGCCCAAGACGCCGGGCTATCACGCCTCCAACCTGCTGATCGGGACTCCCGAGGAAATCTTCAACCGGATCAAAGCGGCCCAGGAAGCGTGCTCGTTCTGTGAACTGACGATCGTGCCGCAGTTCGGCACCATGCCCTACGACGAGGCGACGGTCAGCACGGAGCTGTTCGCCAAGGAGGTACTGCCGGCGGTGCAGGAGATGGCGGCACCGTTGCACCCGGCCGCGCTACCGGAGAACGCGCTGGCATGACCGGAGTCTCCGACTGCCCGCCGACGTCGGCGCCCATCGACATCGACCTGGACGGTTTGCGCGAAAAGTACCGCCAGGAACGCGAAAAGCGGCTGCGTCCGGAGGGTTCCAAGCAGTACATCGAACTCGTCGACGACTTCGCCGGATACTACGAGATCGACCCGCACTCGCCGGACCTGGTGCGCGATCCGATCTCGGCGGATATCGACGTGGCCGTGCTCGGCGGCGGCTTCGGCGGGCTGCTGTGCGCTGCGCACCTGAAGAAGGCGGGCGTCGAGGACGTGCGCATCATCGAACTGGGTGGCGACTTCGGCGGAGTGTGGTACTGGAACCGCTACCCCGGGCTGCAATGTGACAACGAATCATATTGCTACATACCGCAATTAGAGGAACTCGACTATATCCCGAGCAAGAAGTTCGCCGACGGTACCGAAATCTACGAGCATTGCCGCCGGATCGGGAAGCACTACGGGCTCTACGACGCCGCGCTGTTCTCCACCCAGGTGCGGGCGCTGCGCTGGGACGAGGAGATCAAGCGCTGGCGGGTCAGCACCAACCGCGACGACGACATCCGGGCGCGGTTCGTGGTCGTCGCGTCGGGTCCCTTCCACCGTCCCAAGCTGCCGGGCATCCCGGGCCTGAAAGACTTTCAGGGACATAGCTTTCACTCATCGCGTTGGGACTACAGCTACACCGGCGGCGACGCCACCGGTGGACTCGACGGATTGAGCGACAAGCGTGTCGCGGTGGTGGGCACCGGCGCCACCGCGATCCAGATCGTGCCGTTTCTGGGCCGCTACGCCAAGCACCTGTACGTGTTCCAGCGCACCCCGTCCTCGGTCGGTGTGCGCAACAACACCCCGACCGATCCGGAATGGGTGAAATCGCTGCAACCCGGATGGCAGAAAGAGCGGCAGCGCAACTTTCACGCCTGGACGTTCGAAGGCATGGCGCCCGGCCAGCCAGATCTGGTGTGCGACTTCTGGACCGAGCTCGGCCGCAACACCGCGGCCAGGGTGATGGCGCTCGAGGATCCCGCAGCGATGACCCCGGAACAGTTCATGGCCATCCGGGAGGAGGAAGATTACAAGGTCATGGAGCGGCTGCGCCGGCGCATCGAAGACATCGTCGACGATCCCGAGACCGCCGAGGCGCTCAAACCGTACTACAACTTCCTGTGCAAGCGGCCGTGCACCAACGACGACTATCTCCCGACGTTCAACCGGCCTAACGTCACGCTGGTCGACGTGTCGTCGTCCAAGGGCGTGGAGCGCGCCACCGCAAACGGGTTGGTGGCCAACGGTGTCGAGTATGAGGTCGACTGCATCATCTACGCCAGCGGGTTCGAGATCACGACCGAGATCAGCCGCCGGTACTCACTGGAGGCGATCGAAGGCCGCGACGGCCTGTCGCTGTTCGACTACTGGCGCGACGGCTATAAGACGCTGCACGGCATGACCAGCCGCGGCTTCCCCAACCAGTTCTTCACCGGATTCACCCAGGTCGGCATTTCGGCGAACATCGCAGCCAATTACGAACTGCAGGGTGAGCACATCGCCTACATCATCGCCGAAGCGCTGGCCCGTGGCGCGACCACGGTCGAGCCCAGCCAACAGGCGCAGGACGACTGGTGCACCACGATCCGCGAGACGGCGATCGACAACAGCGCGTTCGACCAGGCCTGCACGCCAGGCTATTACAACAACGAAGGTGGCGGCACCGAGGGCATCCGGTCGCATCTGGGTGAGCCGTACGGTCCGGGCTTCTATGCTTTCGGTGACCTACTCGCCGAGTGGCGCGCCGGCGGCAAGCTGGACGGGCTGATCCTGGAACCGTGATGGCTGAACTCAGATTCGACGATCGGGTGGCGGTGATCACCGGTGCCGGCCGGGGCCTGGGACGCGCATACGCGCTGATGCTGGCCGCCCGCGGGGCCAGCATCGTGGTCAACGACACCGGCGGCGCGCTGACCGGTGGTGGCGGCGTGGACGCCGGCCCGGCACAGCAGGTTGTCGACGAGATCAACGCGGCCGGCGGTGCGGCCGTCGCCTGCACCGAATCGGTGACCACCGCCGCGGGTGGGCAGGCCATCGTCGGGGCCGCACTCGACCAGTACGGGCGGCTGGACATCCTGATTCACAATGCCGGTACGGTGCGGCGCGGTTCGCTGAAGGAGATGAGCTACGAGGACTTCGACGCCGTCCTCGACGTGCATCTGCGGGGCGCTTTTCACGTGGTGCGTCCCGCCTTCCCGGTGATGTGCGGCGCCGGTTACGGCCGCATCGTGCTGACCTCCTCGATCGGCGGGCTGTACGGTAACCACGGTGTCGCCAACTATGCGGCCGCGAAGGCCGGCGTGATCGGACTGTCCAACGTCGTCGCACTCGAAGGCGCGGCGGAAGGGGTGCTGTGCAACGTCGTCGTCCCGTCAGCGGTGACGAGAATGGCTGACGGCCTTGATATTTCGCAATACCCCCCGATGGGGACCGAGCTGGTGGCACCGGTGGTGGGGTTGCTGGCGCACGAATCCTGCCCGGTGAACGGCGAGATGCTGATCGCGATCGCCGGCCGGATCGCCCGCGCGGTGATCGCCGAAAGCCCGGGCGTGCAACGCTTGTCATGGACCGTCGAGGATGTCGCCGAACAGCTCTACGCCATCCGGAACCTCGCGGCGCCACTGGAATTCCCGGTGGTCCCCGACGGGCACGCCCAGCACATCCGGTACAGCTTCGACTCTGCGGCCTGGGCAATGCGGGAGCGCGCGCACCATGTCTGAGGCTGGTACCGGCCCGCTGGCCGGCGTCCGCGTCGTCGACCTCACCGCGATGGTGATGGGGCCGTACTGCACGCAGATCATGGCCGACATGGGTGCTGACGTGATCAAGATCGAACCCCCGCGGGGTGACGACACCCGCTACGTATCGGTGGGCCCGGCGCCCGGCATGAGCGGCGTCTTCGTCAACGTCAACCGCGGCAAGCGCGGCGTTGCCATCGATGTGAAGTCAGACGCCGGCCAGCGCGCCCTGCGGGCGCTGATCGAACGCGCCGACGTGTTCATCCATTCGATGCGGGCCAAGGCGATCGCCCGCCTCGGGCTGAGCTATGTCGAGGTCGCGGCCGTCAACCCGGCCATCGTGTACACCAACTGCTACGGCTACTCGCGGCGCGGGCCGAATCGCGACCTGCCGGCGTACGACGACACCATCCAGGCCGCGTGCGGGTTGCCGTCGGTGCAACAGCAACTGACCGGCGAGGCCAACTTCGTCGGGACGATCCTGGCCGACAAGGTCGCCGGCCTCACCGCGCTGTACGCGACGACGATGGCGCTCTTCCACCGCGAGCGCACCGGTGAGGGGCAAGAGGTCGAAGTCGGCATGTTCGAGGCGATGGCGTCGTTCATGTTGGTCGAACACGTCAACGGCGCGATGTTCGACCCGCCGTTGAGTCCCGCGGTCTACCCGCGCGCGGTGGCGCCCAACCGACGGCCGTACCGCACCAGCGACGGCCACATCGCCGCCCTGATCTACAACGACAAACACTGGGCCGCATTCGTCGACGCGGTGCGACCGGCCTGGGCCAGCGATCGGTACACGACGTTGGCGGGGCGGGCGAGTCAGATCGACACCGTCTACGGGTTGCTGGCCCAGACGTTCGCCGAGCGCACCACGCAGGAGTGGCTGGATCTGCTGCGCGAACTGGAGATACCCGCATCCCCGCTGTCCAGTCCGGCGGAGTTGCTGGACGATCCGCAACTCGACGCGGTCGGCTTCTTCGAGACCGTCGACACGCCCCACGGACCGGTGCGCTTTCCCGGAGTGCCCACGTGGTTCTCCCGGACGCCGGGTCGCGTCGCCGGTCCTGCCCCGGAGCTGGGCGCGCACACTGAGGCGGTGCTGGCAGAACTGGGCCTGATGCCGGTGGACTCCGAACCCCCCGGTTAGTCGAAGAGCGGACTGTCGGTGGTGTAGGCCCGGTAGAAGTACGTCAGATTGTCCGGGCTGCCGTAATCGACCCGCTTGAAGGCTTTGCTGATCGGGTTGGCGTGGGTGTGGGTGCCGGGGTGGTACACGGTCAGCGAGCCCAGATGCTGCGCGAGCTCGGCCGGTGTGTCCACCCATACGTAGCCGGCGTTGCGCACCATGACCTCGCCGAGGTAGCAGCCGAGCACAAAGATGGGTTCGGCCATCAGGTCGGACCCGGGCCCGCGGAAGCCGTCCAGGATCGCGTCCACGTCGTGCAACGAGGCCGGGCTGAAGTCGAGTTCGACTGCGGACAGCGTCTGGGCTGCCGCGACGGCACGACCGGCGATTTCGGCCGCCGTGGCGGGACTCGGCACCGCCGGCAGCAGTAGCGCGCGACCAGTCCATGCGGGTCCGGCCGCGACCGCGGCGGCGTCGCCCGAGATGACTTCCACCGCAGCGCCTTCCTCGCCCGGACTGGTCTTGCGACGCCGGGTGAACCAGCCCATGTGGATGCCTTCTGCCGTGCCGACCGGGTGCGCGGTTGCGCGTCGTCCAGGGTACGGAAGTTGCTGTGGCCCTTCCACAGAACATCGAGCGGGCTCCGTGACCGTGGCGTGTCCTGCCGGGCTTGCGAGGCCCGCGCCTCTAGGATTTCTTGGATCAACTTCGAGGGGTAGCGACGTATCGGCAGCAAGGACGGCGCCGGACGACCACACGGTCAGGGCGCGCTGAAGACAAGGACTGAGCCGGGCGGGATACCAGCCGCACCGGCCGATTCCGCATTCCGGCGGCGCTGGGTGGCCCCGGTCCGACGCGTCGGCCGGTCGGCGGGATGGGATCGGCAAGAGCGGCACAGCGGTGTTCCGGCGCTGGACGGACTGCGGGCGATAGCGGTGGCGCTGGTCCTGATCGGACATGGTGGCATCCCGGGAGTCAGCGGCGGATTCATCGGCGTCGACATCTTCTTCGTGCTCAGCGGCTTCCTGATCACCTCGCTGTTGCTCGACGAACTCGGCCGTAGCGGCCGGATCGACCTGCGCGGCTTCTGGATTCGGCGTGCGCGCCGACTGCTGCCGGCGTTGCTGTTGATGGTGCTGACCGTCAGCGTGGCCCGGGAACTGCTGCCCTACCAGTCACTCAACGGCCTGCGCGGGGACGCGATCGCCGCGTTCTGCTGGTTGGCCAACTGGCGGTTCGTAGCCCAGAAGACCGATTACTTCACCCAGGGCGCACCACCCTCGCCGCTGCAACACACCTGGTCGCTGGGGGTGGAAGAGCAGTACTACATCGTCTGGCCGGTGCTGCTGATCGCGGTGACGCTGCTGCTGGCCGCCCGCGCCCGGCGCTACTTCGGCAAGACCACGGTGGGGCACGTCCGGTTCAGCGCCTTCGTGATCGCCACCCTGGGCGTGGTCGCCTCCGCCGCGGCCGCCATCGTCTGCACCAGCGACGGCAATCGCGACCGGATCTACTTCGGCACCGACACCCGCGCGCAGGCGTTGCTGATCGGTGCCGCGGCATCGGCACTGCTGGTCCGGGATTGGCCGGCGCTGAACCGCGGCTGGTGTCTGATCCGCAGCCGCTGGGGACGACGGGCCGCCCGGGCGCTGCCACTTGTCGGGTTGGGCACGCTGGCGGCGGTCACGCATTACGCGACGGGAAGCGCCGGTGAGTTCCGCCACGGCCTGCTGATCGTGGTGGCCGTCGCGGCGGTGCTGGTGGTGGCACCGGTGGCGATGGAGCAGCGCGGCGCCGTTGCCCGCGTACTCGCGTGGCGTCCGCTGGTGTGGCTGGGCATGATCTCCTACGGCGTCTACCTGTGGCACTGGCCGATCTTCCTGGTGCTCAACGGTGAACGCACCGGGTGGTCGGGCGGTGGCCTGTTCGCGGCCCGCTGCGCGGTCACGCTGGCGGTGGCGGGCGTGTCGTACTGGGCGATCGAGCAACCCATCCGGCGCTGGCGCCCGGAACGGGTGCCGCTGCTGCCGCTGGCCGCGGCCACCGTTGCCAGTGCCGCCGCGGCGACCATCCTGGTGGTCCCGGTCGGAGCGGGGCTGCGGGAGGTCGGGCTGCCGCCCGGCGTGTCGGCGGTCGCGGCGGTGTCGCCGTCGCCACCGGGCGCCGCTCAGCCCACCGCCGCCCCCGGCCCGCGCGATCCCAATCAGCCGTTCACCGTTTCGGTGTTCGGCGATTCGATCGGCTGGACGATGATGCACTTCCTGCCGCCGACACCCGGTTTCCGGTTCATCGACCACACCGTCATCGGCTGCAGCCTGGTGCGCGGCACGCCGTACCGGTACATCGGTCAGACGCTGGAGCAGCGTTCCGAATGCGATTCGTGGCCCGGTCGTTGGGCGACCCAGATCAGCCAGGATCGGCCGGACGTCGCGCTGCTGGTGATCGGGCGGTGGGAGACGGTCGACCGGGTCAACGAAGGAAAGTGGACGCATATCGGCGACCCGACGTTCGACGCGTACCTCAACTCAGAACTGCACCGGGCGCTCAACATCGTCGGCTCCACCGGTGTTCGGGTGATGGTGGCGACGGTGCCGTACAGCCGGGGCGGGGAGAAGCCGGACGGCCGACTGTATCCCGAAGACCAACCGGACCGGGTCAACCAGTGGAACACCATGTTGCGCAACGCTATCGGTGAGCATCCGCATGTCGGCATCGTCGACCTGAACAAAAAGCTCTGTCCGGACGGCGTTTACACCGCGAAGGTCGACGGCATCAAGGTACGCAGCGACGGTGTGCACCTGACTCCGGAAGGGGTCAAATGGCTGCTGCCCTGGCTGGAGGAGTCGGTCCGCTAGTTCGACCAGCAGCTCAGCTCCATGCTGTCGCTCTCCCTGGCCGGGAAGTTGAAGCTCACGTAACCGTTGCCGGGGTCGCGCACAAAGTCGAGGTAGGGCTGCATATCCGACGCGCTGGCATTGTCGGCGATCACCAGCGCGCCCGACGACAGCGACGGTTGCAGCAGATTGATCACCGGCAGGTAGAGGTCTTTCCAGCCGTCCAGCAGGACGAAATCGACCGGCCCGTCCAGTTCCGTCAGGGTGGCGAGCGCATCGCCTTCCAGGATCGTGATCACGTCCTGCAACCCGACGTCGGCGAACGTCTGCTTCGCCGCGGCGATCTTGGTGTCACTGAGCTCGGTGGTCACAACCCGGCCGGCACCGTTGTCGCGCACCGCGGCAGCCAGATGGATCGCCGAAATGCCGAAGGACATCCCGAATTCCACCACCGTCGCCGGACGGCTCGCCCGCACCAGCGAGTAGAGCAGGCGGCCGGCGTCGGGCGTCACCGGAATGTAGAACTCGCTCATCGCTTCGGTGCGTTCCTGCACCGTCATCGGGCCGTCGAACTGACCGCGCCGGTCGCGCAGTTGCGACATCTGCGCGCCGGCAGCGGCATACATCCGGTCGAGCACCGAGGCGACCCGGGGATCTTGCAAAGTATTGGCCATACACCCGACTGTATGCCCCCGGAATCAGCCCGCCGGCGGTCCTGAGCGTCAGGCCACGACGTCGATCGGGTCGCCGATGCTGACCATGTTGAAGTACCAGGCGGCGTTGTCCGGGCTCAGGTTGATGCAGCCGTGGCTGACGTTGGCGTAGCCCTGCGAACCCACCGACCACGGCGCGGAGTGCACGTACACGCCGCTGCCGGTGACGCGCACCGCGTACGAGGCGGTGATCAGGTACCCGTCCGAGGAGTTGAGCGGGATGCCGATGGTGCGGGAGTCCATCACAACGGTGCGTTCCTTGGACATCGCGTTGAAGTTGCCGATCGGGGTCGGACGACTGGGCTTGCCCATCGACGCCGGCATGGTGCGCAGCACCTCGCCGTTGCGGCTGACGGTGAAGGTGTGCGCGGAGATGCTGGCCACGCCGCGCAGCTCGTCACCGGTGTCAAAGCCTTCGTTGAGGGCCTGGACGCCGACGGAGACGTGGGTGTGGCCCGGCCAGTACCGGTCCGGCACCCATTGCACGACATTGCCGTCGAGCCACTGGAAGTGACCGGTCATATTGCTCGGAGAACTGACGCGGATGGACCGTTCGGCGGCGCGGTGATCCCGCACCGGCGCAGTGAAGGTCACCACCACCGGCGTGGCGATGCCCACCACGGCTCCCCCGGCGGGGAATATCGAGGCCACCCCGGGCAGCGGGTGGGGGACCGGGACGGCGCCGGTCGCGGGACTGCCCGATCCGGCCGCGGCCATCGTGGTGATCGCGACCAGGACGAAAAGATAACGAACCGCTCGACGCATGGTCTCGACCCTTCGGGATGGTGCGGTGGACACAACCACACAGTCTAGTGGCTATCCCCCGGAAGGGGTCATAGCAAACATGGCCAGCGTAGCCGGGGCTCGGCTTTCCGGTGTCGTCAGATCTTGCTGCTGCGGTTGAGGGCGGCCAGGTGCCCGCTTTCCACTCCGGCGCCGGGATCGAGCACGCAGTCGATCAGGGCGGGACCGTACGACGCCAGTGCCTCGGTCAGCGCGGTCTCCAGCTCAGCCGGCGTCCGCACGTGGTATCCCTTGCCGCCGAACGCTTCTGCGAGCAGGTCGTGCCGTGCGTCGATGTTCAGCACGGTGGGCGCCGGGTCGGATGCGGCCGCAGTGATCTCGTCGCCGCGGTACACACCGCCGTTGTTGAGGACGACGACGGTGACGGGAAGCCGGTAACGACAGACGGTTTCGATCTCCATGCCGCTGAACCCGAACGCACTGTCACCCTCGATGGCGACGACGGGGCGCCCGGTCTCCACGGCCGCCGCGATGGAGTAGCCCATCCCGATGCCCATCACACCCCACGTTCCGGTGTCCAGCCGGTGCCGCGGCAACTCCATGTCGATGACGTTGCGGGTCAGGTCCAGCGCGTTGGCGCCTTCGTTGACCACGTAGGTGTCCGGGTTACGTTGCAGGACAGTGCGAATGGCACCGAGCGCATTGTAAAACCGCATCGGGTACGGATTTTCGCTGAGCTGCTGGCGCATCTTGGCGTCGTTACGGGCTTTGCGTTCGCCGAGCTCATCCGGCCACGCCGCCGCAACCTCCACCGGGTGGGTGGCCAGCCCGTCCAGCAACGCCGACATCACCGAACCGATGTCCCCGGTCAGCGGCGCGGTGATGGGCTGGTTGCTGTCGAACTCGCTGGGCGCGATGTCGATCTGGATGAATTCGGCGTCCGGGGACCATTGTGGTGATTCCCCGTGTCCGAGTAGCCAATTCAGTCGCGCGCCGACCAGCAGCACGACGTCGGCGCGCTTGATCGCCAGCGAACGCGCGGCGGCGACCGACTGCGGGTGTACGTCCGGCAGCAAGCCTTTGGCCATCGACATCGGCAGGTAGGGGATCCCGGTGGTCTCGATGAATTCCCGAATCACGTTGTCGGCCTGCGCGTATGCGGCGCCCTTGCCGAGAACGATCAACGGTCGCCGTGCCCGGGCCAGTACGGTCAACGCCCGGTCCACCGCGTCGGGTGCCGGCAGTTGCCGCGGGTCCGGGTCGACGATGCGCCAGATCGAGTTGGCGGCGTCGGCAGCCGGCATCGTCTGCGCCAGCACCTCGCCCGGAATGTCCAGATAGACCCCGCCGGGCCGCCCGGAGATCGCGGTCCGGACCGCCCGCGCGACACCGCGCCCGATGTCTTCGACCCGGCCGATCCGGTAGGCCGCCTTGGCGAAGGGCCGCGCCGCGTTGAGCTGGTCGATGTCCTGATAGTCACCGCGTTGCAGGTCCACCACCGCGCGGTCGCTGGACCCGGAGATCTGGATCATCGGGAAGCAGTTGGTGGTGGCGTTCGCCAGCGCGGGTAGGCCGTTGAGAAAGCCGGGCCCCGAGGTCGTCAGGCACACCCCGGGCCGGCGGTTCAGGAAACCCGCCGCGGCGGCGGCGTTGCCGGCCGAGGCCTCGTGCCGGAAGCCGATGTAGCGGATCCCGGCGGCCTGCGCGGTGCGGGCCAGATCGGTGATCGGAATCCCGACCAGGCCGTAGACGGTGCTGATGTCGTTGGCTTGCAGCGCGTCCACCACCAGGTGGAAGCCGTTGGTCAGCGCGGCGGTCATGGGTCGCCCCTCCTCAGGTGGTGATCCGGCGTCACTGCTCATCATTCACGCTGCCCGTCATTGGACAGCGAGCCTTGCGCCCCGGCAGGGTGCACTGTAGAAGCCGCACCGGCCCCGAAGGAGCGTGGCATGACAGCCGATGAGACCACTGAACGGCGTCCGGGCATTCTCGAGTTGATCGAGGTGGCCGCGAACCGCGCGCCGGAAGCGACGTCGCTGGTCATCACCGCTGATCGCGTCCCGGTCAGCTATGGCCGGCTGATGGACCTGGTCGACGATCTCGCGGCCCAGCTGACGCAGGCCGGCCTGGTGGCTGGGGACCGGGTCGGGTTGCGCACCGGGAGCAGCGCCGAATTCGTGGTCGGTCTGCTGGGCGGGCTGCGGGCGGGCCTGATCGTGGTGCCGCTGGATCCGGCGCTGCCGCTCGCCGACCAGCGCGCCCGCAGCGCGGCGGCCGGTGTGCGGGTGGTGCTCATCGACGGCGGTCCCACCGAGCCGCCGGTGCCGTGGTGGCCGATCGCAGTTGCCGTCACCGGCGGTACGTGTACAGCCCGAGTGGATACGCCCACGGCACCCGATGCGGCCGCCGTTTCCCCTGCGGGGTTGCACGACGACGACGCGATGATCATGTTCACCGGCGGCACCACCGGCCTGCCCAAGATGGTCCCGTGGACCCACGCCAACATCGCCACCTCGGTCCGGTCCATTGTCGGCGGATACCGGCTGGGCGCACAGGATGCGACGGTCGCGGTGATGCCGCTGTACCACGGCCACGGGCTGGTCGCGGCGCTGCTGTCCACGCTGGCATCCGGTGGCGCCGTGCTGTTGCCGGCCCGCGGGAAGTTCTCGGCGCACACCTTCTGGGACGACATCGACGCCGTCGGAGCCACCTGGTATACGGCCGTGCCGACCATCCATCAGATCCTGTTGGAGCGTGCTGCCGGCGAGAGCGGCGAAACTAGAAGGGCCAGTCTGCGTTTCATCCGCAGCTGTAGCGCACCGTTGACCGCGGAGGTGGCCGCGGCGCTGCACGCGGAGTTCTCGGCGCCGGTGTTGTGCGCGTTCGGCATGACCGAGGCCACCCATCAGGTGGCGACGACGTCCGCCGACCAGGAGGTTGATCCCGCGGCGTCGGCCGGCCTGGTCGGCCGCTCCACCGGACCCGAGATCCGGATCGTCGACTCCGACGGCAAGACCGTCGCGCCCGGTGACGTCGGTGAAGTGTGGCTGCGCGGCGCCACCGTGGTGCGCGGTTACCTCGGCGACCCGAAGATCACCGCTGCGAACTTCACCGACGGCTGGCTGCGTACCGGCGACCTGGGGACGCTGTCGGATTCCGGTGACCTGACCATCCGCGGCCGCATCAAGGAGCTGATCAACCGCGGCGGCGAGAAGATCTCACCCGAGCGGGTCGAGGGGGTGCTGGCCGCCCATCCCCAGGTTCTGGAATGCGCGGTGTTCGGTGTGCCGCACCCGATGTACGGCGAGGCCGTCGCGGCAGTGATCGTGCCCCGGGGGCCAGCCGCCACCGCCGAAGAGCTCGCACAGTTCTGCCGGGACCGGTTGGCGCCGTACGAGATTCCGGCCAGCTTCGCCGTAGCCGAAGACTTGCCGCACACCGCCAAGGGCTCGCTGGATCGGCGCGCGGTGTCGCAGCGGTTCAGTCCGCAGCGCTAGGCACTGGCCCGCACCCGGGCCGCGGCGGATTCAGGCATCGGCTCGTAGCGGGCGAAGCTGCGGGTGAACGACGCCGCCCCGTGCGCCAGGGAACGCAGGTCGATGGCGTAGCGGGTCAGTTCCACCTGCGGCACCTCGGCATGGACCACGGTGCGCTCGTGGCCCGCGGTGTCGGTGCCCAGCACCCGGCCGCGGCGGCTGGACAGGTCGCCCATCACCGCACCCACGAAGTCGTCCGGCACCAGCACCGAGATCTGGTCGATCGGCTCGAGCAGCACCACCTTCGTCGCGGCCGCCGCCTCGCGCAGCGCCAGGGCACCTGCCATCTGAAAAGCGAAGTCCGACGAGTCCACGCTGTGTGCCTTGCCGTCGAACAAGGTGACCCGCAGATCGACCACCGGATAGCCGGCGTGCACGCCCTTGTCCATCTGGGCGCGCACGCCCTTCTCCACGCTGGGAATGTAGTTGCGCGGCACCGCCCCGCCAACCACTTTGTCCACGAACTCGAATCCCGAGCCCTCGGGCAGCGGCTCCACCTCGATGTCGCACACCGCGAACTGGCCGTGGCCGCCGGACTGCTTGACGTGCCGACCATGCCCTTTTGCCTTGCCGCCCAACGTTTCCCGCAGCGGCACCCGCAACTCGACGGTGTCCACCGTCACCCCGTAGCGGTTGGCCAGGGCATCGAGCACCACACCGACGTGCGCCTCGCCCATGCACCACAGCACCATTTGATGGGTCTCCGGGTTCTGCTCGATGCGCAGCGTGGGGTCCTCGGCGGCCAACCGGGCCAGCCCGACCGACAGCTTGTCCTCGTCGGTCTTGGCGTGTGCCTGAATAGCGATGGGCAGCAACGGTTCCGGCATCGTCCACGGTCTGAGTACCAGCGGCTCGGATTTGTCCGACAAAGTGTCGCCGGTTTCGGCGCGGCTGAGTTTGCCGATCGCGCAGATGTCTCCGGCCACCACGGACGGAGCGGGCCGTTGCTGCTTTCCGAGGGGAAACGACAACACCCCGATGCGCTCGTCCTCGTCGTGGTCGGGGTGCAGCGCCCCGTGCCCCTGGACGGTCCGGTCCTGGCCGAAGAACGACGAGAAGTGGCCCGACACATGGACGGTCGCATCCGGCTTGATCGTCCCGGAGAACACCCGGACCAGGCTGACCCGGCCGACATAGGGGTCCGAGGTGGTCTTCACCACCTCGGCGAGCAGTGGTGCGTCGACATCGCAGGCCAGGTCCTCGTGCGCGGCGCCCTGCGGGGTGAACACCTCCGGCAACGGATGCTCGCGGGGAGAGGGAAAGCCGCGGGTGGCCACCTCGAGCAGTTCCAGGGTGCCGACGCCGGTGCTGCTGCACACCGGAATGACCGGGAAGAACGAGCCACGGGCGACGGCCTTTTCCAGATCCTCGATCAGCACCGACTCGTCGATCGTCTCGCCGCCGAGGTAGCGGTCCATCAACGACTCGTCCTCGGATTCCTCGATGATCCCTTCGATCAAGCTGCCGCGGGCCTCCTCGATCCGGTCGGTGTCGGCGGGTGATTCGGTGCGCGTGCCGCCGGCGTAGGTGTACTCGGTTTGCGACAGCAGTCCGATCAGCCCGGCGTCGGTGGGCAGGTACAGCGGTAACACCTTGTCGCCGAACGCTTCTTGGGCCGCCGCCAACGCTTCTGCGTAGTTGGCGCGGGCGTGGTCGAGTTTGGTCACCACCACGGCCCGGGGCATGTCGACCTGGCTGCATTCCTGCCAGAGCGACTTGGTCGGTTCGTCGACACCCTCGTTGGCGGCGATCACGAACAGCGCGCAGTCCGCCGCGCGCAGACCGGCCCGCAACTCCCCGACGAAGTCGGCGTACCCGGGTGTGTCGATCAGGTTGACCTTGACGCCCTGGTAGGCGAGCGACGCCACCGCGACGCCTACTGAGCGTTGCTGCCGGATCTCGGCCTCGTCGAAGTCGCACACGGTGTTGCCGTCGGTCACCGAACCCGGCCGCGACAACACCCCGGCGGGCACCAGCAGCGCCTCCACCAGGGTAGTCTTGCCGCCCCCGGACGGCCCGACCAGCGCCACATTGCGAATGCCGTCCGGACCGGTCGCGGTGGGGGCGGTAGCCGCGCCCTGGGCAGCACTGACTCTGTCGGCCATGACATTCCTCCAGTTCTCCCGGAATTCCGGGTGATCCAGCTCACAGGACGCAGTGCCAACTTTTCTCCGCGGCGACGTCCAGCACAAGGGTCGGGCGCGGCAGTGCGCCGCTGGGCGGGCGGGGACGGCGGGGACGGCGGGGTCAGGCGTGCCAGCTCGACCAACGGCACACGGTCACCGCGATCACCGGGCCATCCAGCGAAACGGACTGGTACTGCGGATATTTGGCCCGCAGCAGTCGAAATCCGGTGTCCAGTGACTCGCCGTCGCGGGCAATGGCCGCGGTGCCGTCGGCGCGCACCCACCACAGCCGGGTCCAGTCGTCGTCGTAGTGGTCGACGAGCAGACTGACGGCCGGGTTGGTCTCGATATTGGTCAACCGTCGCAAGCGCCGGGTGGTTTTCGGCTTCGCGTCCACCGCGGTATAGACAACACCGGAATGCAGCGCGAAGACCACCGGCACCAGGTGGGGAACACCCTGCGCGCTCACCGTCGCCAGCCGCGCGACCGGGGAACGCGCAAACCACGCCACGGGGTCGAATTCCACCGGCTCAGCTTAGGAGGTGACGAGAGTCACCTTCTGGTTTGGCAATTGCGCTTTGAGCGGAAATTAGGGTCGCAGTTCCCCGATTCCTTGCCTGACCACCGTATTAAATGGGTATCTGGAATACGGTGGTGCCAGACAAGGCCGCCGCCCGGACCCTTGGGCTGGGACAATTCGGCTGTTTTCCGACGCAGGAGGTTCTTCACCGATGAGCAAATTGCGCCACCGTTCGCTGGGGTGGATGGTCGCCGTATTGGTCCTGCTCGGATTGGGCCTGGCGATCCCGCCCGGACCCGCGCAGGCCGCGCCGTTCAAACACTTTCCCGCCAAACCGCTCGACCCCGCGGCCACCGTCGCCCAGGTGAGTCCGCAAGTGGTCAACATCAACACGAAATTGGGTTACAACAACGCGGTGGGTGCCGGGACGGGGATCGTCATCGACTCCAACGGCGTGGTGTTGACCAACAATCACGTGATCTCGGGCGCCACCGACATCAGCGCATTCAGCGTCGGCGACGGGCGCACCTACGGCGTCGACGTGATCGGCTATGACCGCACCCAGGACATCGCGGTGCTGCAGCTGCGTGGCGCCGGCGGCATCCCGACCGCAGCAATCGGCGGACCGGTGAGCGTCGGCGAACCGGTGGTGGCGCTGGGCAACACCGGCGGACAGGGTGGCGCGCCGCGCGCGGTGACCGGCAAAGTGATCGCGGTCGGCCAAACCGTCCAGGCCTCGGACGCGCTGACCGGCGCGGCCGAAACGCTGAACGGACTGATCCAGTTCGACGGCGCGATCGCCCCCGGTGACTCCGGCGGACCCGTGGTCAACAGTGCCGGGCAGGTGGTCGGCGTCAACACGGCCGCCTCGGAGAACTTCCAGTTGCAGGGCGGGCAGGGCTTTGCCATCCCGATCGGGACCGCAATGGGCATTGCGAACCAGATCCGCAGCGGCGGTGGCTCACCCACCGTGCACGTGGGGCCGACGGCCTTCCTGGGCCTGGGCGTCGTCGACAACGGCGGCAACGGCGCGCGGGTGCAACGGGTGGTTGGCTCCGCCCCGGCAGCCTCGGTCGGGATCGCCAACGGTGACGTGATCACCGCCATCGACGGGGTGCCGATCAACTCGGCCACTGCCCTGTCCGATGCGCTCACGCCGCGCCACCCGGGGGATGTCATCTCGATCAGCTTCACGTCCAAGTCCGGAGTCGCACGCACCGAGAACGTGACACTGGCAGAAGGGCCACCCGCGTAGGCGGACAGGTCCTCTCGGGTTGCAACACGCGAATTCTTTTGGTATTGAACGGGATTCGCTGTCACCTGGGCCACATGTTTTCTTAACGACGGGCGTCGGGTACACGTGGCATCGTGGAATTGATGAACGACGAGAGAGATGCCGTCCGGCACGATCCCGCGCACGATCCCGCGGAGGGCAGTCACGTCGAGGGGGGTGTGGTCGAGCACCCGACCGCCCAGGACTTCGGGAACGCCGTTGCGCTGCCCGAAGACCCCACCTGGTTCAAGCACGCGGTGTTCTACGAGGTGCTGGTCCGGGCTTTCTTCGATTCCAACGCCGACGGATCCGGTGACCTGCGCGGCCTGATCGACCGCCTGGACTATCTGCAGTGGCTCGGTGTCGACTGCCTGTGGCTGCCGCCGTTCTACGACTCACCGCTGCGCGACGGCGGTTACGACATCCGCGATTTCTACAAGGTGCTGCCCGAGTTCGGCACCGTCGAGGACTTCGTCGCCCTGATCGACGAAGCGCACAAGCGGGGCATCCGGGTGATCACCGACCTGGTGATGAACCACACATCGGATTCGCATCCGTGGTTCCAGGAGTCCCGGCGCGATCCCGACGGACCGTACGGCGACTTCTACATGTGGAGCGACACCAGCGAAAAGTACACCGACGCCCGCATCATCTTCGTCGACACCGAGGAGTCGAACTGGACGTTCGACCCGGTGCGCCGCCAGTTCTACTGGCACCGGTTCTTCTCCCACCAGCCGGACCTGAATTACGACAGTCCGGCCGTGCAGGAAGCGATGATCGACGTGTTGCGCTTCTGGCTCGGTCTGGGCATCGACGGGTTCCGGCTGGACGCGGTGCCCTACCTGTTTGCCCGCGAAGGCACCAACTGCGAAAACCTGCCGGAGACCCACGCCTTCCTCAAGCGGTGCCGCAAGGTGGTCGACGACGAATACCCGGGCCGGGTGCTGCTGGCCGAGGCCAACCAGTGGCCGGCCGACGTGGTCGAGTATTTCGGCGACCCCAGCACCGGCGGCGACGAGTGCCACATGGCGTTCCACTTCCCGCTGATGCCGCGCATCTTCATGGCGGTGCGCCGCGAGTCCCGCTTCCCGATCTCGGAGATCCTGGCCCAGACACCGGCCATCCCGGACATGGCGCAGTGGGGCATCTTCCTGCGCAATCACGACGAGCTGACGCTGGAGATGGTCAGCGACGAAGAGCGTGACTACATGTATGCGGAGTACGCCAAGGATCCGCGGATGAAAGCCAACGTCGGCATCCGCCGCAGGCTGGCTCCGCTGCTGGAGAACGACTTCAACCAGATGAGGTTGTTCAACGCGCTGCTGCTGTCGCTGCCCGGATCGCCGGTGCTCTACTACGGCGACGAGATCGGCATGGGCGACGTGATCTGGCTTGGTGACCGCGACGGGGTGCGCACCCCGATGCAGTGGACGCCGGACCGCAACGCGGGTTTCTCCACCGCCAACCCGGGCCGGCTCTACCTGCCGACCAGCCAAGATTCCGTGTACGGGTACCAGGCGGTCAACGTCGAGGCGCAGCGCGACACCTCGACATCGCTGCTGAACTGGACCCGCACCATGCTGGCGGTGCGCCGCCGCCACGACGCGTTCGCCATCGGGTCATTTCACGAACTCGGCGGATCCAACCCCTCAGTGCTGGCCTACGTGCGCGAAGTGCCCCGCGAGGACCGGGACAACGACGTCGTCCTGTGCGTGAACAACCTGTCGCGGTTCCCGCAGCCGATCGAACTGAACCTGCAGCAGTGGAACAACTACACACCCGTCGAGCTGACCGGCCAGGTGGAATTCCCGCGGATCGGGCACCTGCCGTACCTGCTGACGCTTCCGGGCCACGGGTTCTACTGGTTCTCGCTGTCGCTGATTGAGGAGGACCATGACTCGCACCGGTGATGCAGCCCAGCTGCCGTGGTCGGAATGGCTGCCGCAGCAACGCTGGTACGCGGGCCGCAACCGGCAACTGTCGAGCGCCCGGCCCGGGGTCGTCGTGCCGCTGCGGGACGACCTGGAATTGGTGCTGCTCGACGTGGCATATACGGACGGCTGCACCGAGCGCTACCAGGTGATCGTCGGCTGGGACGCCGAACCCGTCTCGGAGTTCAGCGACCAGGCCACCATCGGGGAGGTCGGTACGCACACCGGTTTCGATGCGCTCTATGACGGCGCCTCGCCCCGCTTCCTGCTCTCGTTGATCGACGCCTCGGAGGTCCGCGGCTCCGCGGCCGCCCAGGTGAGGTTCATCGGGGAACCGGATGTCCAGCTGCCGCTGGACGCCTACCCCAGAGTGTCCGATGCCGAGCAGAGCAACACCAGCGTGATCTTCGACCGTGCCCCAGCCGCCATCTTCAAGGTGTTCCGGCGGGTCAGCCCCGGCATCAACCCCGACGTCGAGCTGAACCGAGTGCTCGGTCGCGCCGGGAACCCGCACGTGGCTCGGCTGCTCGGCAGCTACGAAATCGGCGCTCAGGACGCGTCCGCGGACGCGACGTCCCCGTTGGGCATGGTGACCGCCTTCGCCGGCAACGCGGCCGAAGGCTGGGCCATGGCCACCGCCAGCGTGCGGGATTTATTCGCCGAAGGCGACCTGTACGCCCACGAAGTCGGCGGCGATTTCGCCGGCGAGTCCTACCGGTTGGGGGAAGCGGTGGCGTCTGTGCACGCCACGCTGGCGGAGGCCCTGGGCACGTCGCAGGCGCCGTTCCCGCTGCAGCACATGCTGTCGCGGCTGTCGTTGTCGGTCGCCGCGGTGCCGGAACTGGCGCAATACGCCTCGACGATCCAGGAGCGGCTCGGCAAGCTCGCCGACGAGCAGATCACCGTGCAGCGGGTGCACGGCGATCTGCACCTGGGCCAGGTACTGCGCACCCCGGAGAGGTGGTTGCTGATCGACTTCGAAGGCGAGCCGGGCCAACCGGTGGCCGAGCGGCGGGCACCGGATTCGCCGATGCGGGATGTGGCGGGTGTACTGCGGTCGTTCGAATACGCCGCCTACGGTCCGCTGGTGGATCAGGGTGGCGACAAGCAGCTGGCCGCGCGGGCCCGGGAGTGGGTCGGACGCAACCGCACCGCCTTCTGCGACGGCTACGCCGCCGCGTCGGGGACCGACCCGCGCGACTCGGCGCTGCTGCTGGCTGCCTACGAACTCGACAAAGCGGTGTACGAGACGGGGTACGAGTCGCGGCACCGTCCCACCTGGCTGCCGATTCCGCTGCGCTCGATCGCGCGCCTGACCACCGCCTGAGATGCGGCGTTAGGCCCGATCGCGGCCGCTCTGGAAGCATGGGGCGGGTGCAGAAAGAAATGTATGACAGCGAGGCCAGGTTGGCCTGGCTGCTGGCCGCGCTGGCCGGGGTGCTGGGCGCCACCGCGTTCAGCCACTCCGAGGGCTACTTCGTCACCTTCATGACCGGCAACGCGCAGCGGGCGGTGCTGGGGGTCTTCCGCGACGACGTCTGGCTGTCCATCACCGCCGGGACGCTGTTGCTGTGCTTTCTCACCGGCGTCCTGGTGTCCTCGATCTGCCGGCGGCGGTACTGGGCGGCCCACCCGCACGGCCCGACCGTGCTGACGACGTTCGCGCTGCTTTTCGCGACCGGTCTGGACATCGTCCTGGGCGGCTGGGAGGAAACCATGCTCGACTTCGTGCCGATCATGTGTGTGGTGTTCGGGGTCGGCGCGCTGAACACCTCGTTCGTCAAGGACGGTGAAGTGTCGGTGCCGTTGAGCTATGTGACCGGGACATTGGTCAAGATGGGCCAGGGCATCGAACGGCACATGGCCGGCGGACAGATCGAGGACTGGTTCGGATACTTCATGATGCTGGCTACTTTTATGGCGGGCGCCGCGATCGGCGGCGCGATCAGCCTGGTGGTCAGCGGGACGCAGATGCTGGCCGTCGCCGCATTCGTCTGCGCGGTGACGACCTGTTACACCTACCTGCACGCTGATCGGCGTGGCCTGCTGGACAACAAGGCGTGAGAAAGAAACATCGGCAGCAGCGCTGGCCGTAGCGCTGCTGCCGATGTGGTCTCGGGCGGATCAGGTCCCTTGCCCAGGCACCGCGGGCGGGGCGGCCGGTGCCGCCGGTGGCGGCGCGTTCACCGCGGTGAGTACCTGCAGCATGTCGGGTTTCATCGCCATCAGTTGCTGGTTCCAGTAGTTCCATGAGTGGGTCCCGTTGCTCGGGAACTGGAACACCCCGTTGCGTCCGCCGTTGGCCGCGTAGGTCTGCTGGAACTGCTGGTTGGTGCGCAGGGTGAGGCCTTCGAGGAACTTCGCCGGCATGTTGTCCCCGCCGAGGTCGCTGGGCGTGCCGTTGCCGCAGTAGACCCAGACCCGGGTGTTGTTGGCGACCAGGCGGGGGATCTGCACCATCGGGTCGTTGCGCTTCCATGCCGGGTCGGTGGACGGCCCCCACATGCTGTTGGCGTTGTAGCCGCCGGAGTCGGTCATTGCCAGGCCGATCAGCGTCGGCCACCAGCCCTCGGACGGGTTGAGGAAGCCCGACAGCGACGCGGCGTACGGGAACTGCTGCGGGTAGTAGGCGGCCATCACCAGCGCCGAACCGCCCGACATGGACAGGCCCACGGCCGCGTTGCCGAACGGCGACACACCCTTGTTGGCCTGCAACCAGGTGGGCATCTCCCGGGTGAGGAAGGTCTCCCACTTGTAGGTGTAGCCCTGGCCGTTGCCCTGCGACGGCTGGTACCAGTCGCTGTAGAAGCTGGACGTGCCGCCCACCGGCATGATCACCGACAACCCGGACTGGTAGAACTCCTCGAAGGCGGGGGTGTTGATGTCCCAGCCGCTGTAGTCGTCCTGGGCGCGCAGGCCGTCCAGCAGGTAAACCGCGTGCGCCCCGCCGCCCTGGAACTGCACCTTGATGTTGCGGCCCATGGCCTGGGACGGGATCTGCAGCGTCTCCACCGGAAGGCCGGGCCGGGAGAATGCCTGCGCTGGAGCCGATCCGCCGACCACGCCGACGAGACCGGGCAGCAGCGCGGCGCCCACCGCCGCGACAGCCAGGTTGCGGGGCATGGTTTTGGCTGCGCCTCGCAGATTTCGCATCTTTGCCAAGAACGACATCGCTAACCTCATCCCAACTGCTCGTCTGCCGCTCACCGCGGTGGAATCTGTTCTCGGCGAGTGAAACACAAGCGGCAGACGCAACTCAGGCGTCGCGGCCGTAACCTTGGGTCGCGGTTGGCTAACGGTTGAGTGTCGGGCCGGACAAGCCGGTGACGAGGTCGCGAAACCGTAACGATCGATTACCGGATCAGCCGTGGCATCTTGTGCTCAGGCCGTGCCAGGGCTAGGCGACCAGTCGACGCAAAACCTTTGACGCCGCAATGATTCCGATCACCGGAGCGATCAGCAGCACGGTGACGTCGACGAGGTGGAAGGGAGTGCCGATCAGCAACGCCCGCAATACGTCGACCTCGTAGCTCAGCGGGTTGATCTTGCTCAGCACCCGCAGCCAGGACGGCATCACGTCGACCGGATAGAGGGCGTTGGAGGCGAAGAACAACGGCATGGTGATGGCCTGGCCGAGCCCCATCAGCCGGTCGCGGTTACGGACCAGACCCGCCAAAGTCATTGACAGACAAGCGAAGAAGGCAGCACCGAGCATGACCGCGCCCATCGCCGCCAGGATGCGCAGTGGGTTGGCCGTCAGGCCGATGTTCATTGCGTAAGCCAGCACCAACACACCGACGATCTGGGCCACCGAGCGCACGCCGGCGGCGAACGATTTGCCGGCGATCAGGGCCGAGGCCGGTGCCGGGGTCACCATCAGCTTGGCCAGCACGCCCGCGTCGCGATCCCAGATGATCTGAATGCCATAGAAGATCGAGATGAACAGCGCCGACTGGGCGATGATTCCCGGGGCCAGGAACGCGAGGTAGGACACGTTGCCGGTGTCGATGACACGCAGGTGGCTGAAGGTGGTCCCGAAAATGAGCAGCCATAAGGCGGGCTGCACCATCCGCGTCACGAGTTCGGTGCGATCGTGCTGCAACTTCTGCAATTCGACGATCGCGAAGGCCCCGACGCTGCTCGCGGTCGCCCTGACCCGGTCGATGCCGCGTGGGGCGCGTACCGGATGGGCGGTGGCAGGGGGACAGTCCCGGTCAACCGACATGACGGTCAGCCCTTCTGCTGGAACGGATTTCACGGGGAGTGGTGGCTTCGGTGTGCAGGTCTGAGGCGGCGTAGTGACGGAACACATCCTCGAGGGTGGCATCGGGTGAGACCTTGGCCTTCAGCTCTGCGGGTGTTCCGATCGCCTGCAGCGCGCCGTGGTGCATCAGTGCGACGCGATCGCACAGCGTGTCCGCCTCCTCCATGTAGTGCGTGGTCAGCAGCACGGTCATGCCGAACTGCTCCTGCATGCTCCGCACCTGCGTCCAAACCCCATCGCGCGCAATGGGATCGAGTCCCACTGTCGGTTCGTCGAGCACCAGCAGCGAGGGTCGATTGACCAGGGCCTGTGCCACTTCCAGTCGCCGCACCATGCCTCCGGAGTAGCTGGAGGCCAGTTTGTCGGCGACGTCGAGCAGGTTCATCGCGTCCAGCGCCTGCTCCACGCGCTCGGAGCGCTCGCGACGGGGCACTCCGTACAACCGGGCGAACCACTGCACATTCTGCCGGCCGGTCAATGCCGTTTCGATCGAAAGCTGTTGTGGTACATAGCCGATGTTGCTTCTGATGTCGATGGTCTGACGTCGGGCATCCATCCCGAAGATATAGAGTTCGCCGTCCTGAACCGGCGCCAGCGTCGTCAACACCCGCACCACGGTGGTCTTGCCGGCGCCGTTGGGGCCCAGCAGGCCCATCGTCTCACCGGGGTGCACCCCGAAGGTGACGTCGTCGACGGCGATGTCCTGGCCGTAGCGGTAGGTCAGGTGCCGGCAGTCGATCGCCTGGTTCATGTGTCCCGCTCCCGCAGCCGTCTGGTCATGTCTTCGAGGACTTTCAGCCCGTTGGCCAATACCCCGATCTGGTCTTCGTCAAGCTCGGCGAGCAGGTCGGTGAGCACGGCCCGACGCGCCTGCGCGGTCGCGTCCATCACCTGCTGAGCCGACTCGGTGAGCCGCAGCCGGCTGACCCGACGGTCGGCGGGGTCAGCGGTCCGCTCCAGTAGGCCGGCGCAGGACAGTTTGGTCACCAGGGTGGACGCGGTGTTGGGCATCAGGCCGAGTTCGGCGGCCGCGGTGCTGACCGAGACCCCCGGACGGTGGGTGACCAACCGCAACAGCTCGGCCTGAGACTCCGAAAGCTGTCCGGGTGCGTAACCGGTGCCGGCGGAACGCCGCAGCTGGCGGCGGAACCTGCCCAGGATCCGCGGGATATCGGCAGTGAGGTCGGTCTGTGTGTCCACTGCCGTCCAGAATACCTCTGTAGCCGAGCTATCTAGTAATGCGATGTAGCACCACCTCGTGCAGCGCGCCCCGCGCGACCGTGGCGGTCAGGTAGGTGCAGTGTGGTTGCCGGCGCCGATCCGTCGGCGAGCCCGGATTGAGCAACCGCAGCCCGCTGGCCGTGGTGGTGTCCCAGGGGATGTGGCTGTGCCCGAAGACCAACACGTCGGAGTCGGGGTAGAGCCGCGACATGCGCGCCTCGCGACCTGCGGTCGCACCCGTCTCATGCACGACCGTGACGTGCAGCCCGGCCAGCTGCGCGTCCGCCCGCTCCGGCAGCCGGGACCGCAGCTCGGGGCCGTCGTTGTTGCCCCAGCACGCCAGCAGCCGTGCGGACCTGGCCTCGAGTCGGTCCAGCAGGTCCGGGGTCACCCAGTCGCCGGCGTGGATGACCACATCGGCCTCGTCGACCGCGTCCCACACCTGCGCCGGCAGGTCCCGCGCCCGTTTGGGGACGTGCGTGTCGGCGATCAGCAACAGGCGCATAAGTTCTATGCATACCCCGACGAGAGGATGGATCCATGCGTACGTTCGAGTCCGTCAACGACCTCGCCGCCGCCGCGGGTGAGGACCTCGGGCACAGCGACTGGGTGACGATCAGCCAAGAAGAGGTCAACCTGTTCGCCGATGCGACCGGTGATCACCAGTGGATACACGTCGACCCGGAGCGGGCCGCCAAGGGGCCGTTCGGCACCACCATCGCCCACGGGTTCATGACCCTGTCGCTGCTGCCGCGGCTGCAGCACCAGATCTACACCGTCAATGGCATCAAGCTGGCGATCAACTACGGCCTGAACAAGGTTCGTTTCCCGGCCCCGGTGCCCGTCGGGTCCCGCGTGCGGGCGGCGGTCACGTTGGTCAGCGTCGACGACTTGGGTGAAGGCACCGTCCAGGCCACGTTGTCGACCACGGTGGAAGTCGAGGGTGCGGCCAAGCCGGCCTGCGTGGCCGAAAGCGTGGCGCGCTACATCTCCTGACCGCGAGCAGACGCAGAATCGCACGTGGGAGCCATGAACAGTGCGATTCTGCGTCTGCTCGCGGGTGGGAAAGGATCAGAATTCGGCGACCGCGTGTTCCAGGCGGGCAGCCAGCCTGGCCTCCGCTTCGGCCTTACGGGTCGGGATGTGCTGCGACGGGAACGGCGTCGTCACCGGCTGGTATTCCTTGAGCGTGCGACGGGCCACCGTCATCTTGTGCAGCTCGGTGGCGCCGTCGGCGATGCCCAGCGATTCCGCCGCCACCAGCATCTTGACGAAGGGCATCTCGTCGGAGACGCCGAGTGCCCCGTGCAGATGCAGGGCGCGCTGCGCGACGTCGTGCAGTACCTGAGGCATCGCCACCTTGACCGCCGCGATGTCGCGCCGCACCTTCTGATAGTCGTGGTGCTTGTCGATCAGCCACGCGGTCCGCAGCACCAGCAACCGGAACTGCTCGATCTGGATCCAGCTGTCGGCGATCTTCTCCTGGGTCATCTGGAAGTCCGACAATCTGCCATGCCTGGTCCTGCGTGACACCGCCCGCTCGCACATCATGTCGAAAGCCTTGCGGGACAACGCGATTGTGCGCATCGCATGGTGGATGCGGCCACCACCCAGCCGGGTCTGCGCAATCATGAACGCCTGACCTTCACCGCCGAGCACGTGATCGGCCGGTACCCGGACGTCGTTGTATCGCACGTAACCGTGGCTGGCTCGCTTGGACGACTCGGCGCCCACGCCGACATTGCGGATGATCTCGATGCCCGGCGTCTCGGCCGGCACGATGAACAACGACATCTTCTCGTAGGTGCGGTCCTCGGGGTTGGTGACCGCCATGACGATGAAGAACGACCCGTGCCTGGCGTTGCTGGAAAACCACTTCTCGCCGTTGATGATCCAATCGTCCCCGTCCCGGGTGGCAGCGGTGACGAACAGGCCGGGGTCCGAACCGCCCTGCGGTTCGGTCATCGAATAGCAGGAGGTGATCTCGCCGTCCAGCAACGGCTGCAGGTAGCGCGCTTTCTGATCGTCGGTGCCAAACAGCGCCAGGATTTCGGCATTCCCCGAATCCGGTGCCTGACAACCGAACACCGACGGCGCCCAGCGCGAACGTCCCAGGATCTCGTTCAGCAGCGCGAGTTTGACCTGGCCGAAGCCCTGGCCGCCCAGCTCGGGGCGCAGGTGTGCAGCCCACAGCCCCTGGTCCTTGACCCGCTGCTGCAGCGGCCGCAGGATCGCCATCATCTCGTCGTTGTTCTTGTCATACGGATCGAGTGCGACCAGGTCGAGCGGCTCGAGTTCGGTCACCATGAATTCTTCGACCCAGTCCAGTTTCGCCTGGTATTCCGGGTCGGTTTCGAAGTCCCACACCGTTGGCCACCGTTCCCCGGCGCTGCGGTGCACCGGCCTTGTCGTTGGAGCCACCCCATCGTAAGGGCCTTGCTAGCGTCGACAGGGTGACTCCCCAGGTGCGCCCAGCGCGCAGAGCCGATGTTCGCGAACTGGGACGGACGTTGGGCCGCGCGTTCTTCGACGATCCCATCTCGGTGTGGCTGCTGCCCGACGACGACGCGCGCCGCCGCCACCTGCACCGGATGTTCGCCACCATGACCCGGCACCACCATTTGGCGCATGGTGGCGTGGAGGTGGCCACCGACGGGCCGGGCATCGGCGCGGCGGCCCTGTGGGACCCGCCGGACAAGTGGCGCGAATCGCGCCGGGCGGAGCTGGCGCAGATCCCGACCTTCCTGCGGGTGTTCGGCTTCAACACCGGACCGGGCCGTCGGCTCCAGGAGCTGATGAAGCGGGTGCACCCCGAGGAGCCGCACTGGTATCTGGCGGTCATCGGCAGCGACCCCAGCGTCCGGGGGCAGGGGTTCGGCCAGGCCCTGATGCGGTCGCGGCTGGAGCGCTGCGACGCCGAATACTGCCCGGCCTATCTGGAGTCGTCCAAACCCGAAAATGTGCCGTACTACGAACGTTTCGGCTTCACCGTCACCGGTGAGATCAAGGTTCCCGACGGGGGACCGAGCCTGTGGCCGATGTGGCGCGACCCGCGCTGAGCGGGTTTAGCCGCGGTGGTCATGGGCAACCAACTGCGCATGCAAGGCGGCCCCGACGACACCCTGAGCCCACAGGAGTCGACTGACTCCGACGAACTGCGCAACGACGACGGCGACACCGTTGTCGACCCGCCCGATCAGTGGAGTGAGGCCGACAAGTTCGGCATGACCCCGCGGGAGGAGCGGGAAGGGGAATCGCTGGACCAGAAACTGGCCGCCGAGGAACCGGATCTGATCCGGCCCGGGTCGGCCGGCACCGACGAAGGCGGGCTGTCCGGTGGCGTGCACCGGGGTCAGGTGGACGGCACTCCCGAAGACGGTGATTCGCTCTACACCGTCGTGGAGGAATGACTCAGGGGCTGGATTTCCACCCGGCCACCCCGATGGCGACCATGCGCAGTTGCTTGACCGCGATCCGGTGAATCTCTTCCAACGCTTCGTTGCTCTGAGCGTCCTCGATCGCTTCGGCGGTGACGATCATCGCGTTGACGAACAGGCTGGCCAGCACGTTGAGATCCTCGGTGCTCCACTCGTTCAGCCGCGGAAAACGCGCCAGGTCGGTGGCCAACTCCGAGGTGATCAACCGGATCTCGGTGCGAATCGCGTAGCGCAGCACCGACAATCCGGTGGAACGCTCCCGGGAGATGAACCGCCAGTGCTCGCGCTTCTCGGCGACGCTGGCGATCAGGATCTCGACCGATGACTCGATGACCCGGTTGGGGTCCAGCTTCCCGGCCCGCGCGCCCCGCAGCGTGTCGCGCAGGCTGCGGAATGACTCGTCGATGAGCACCAGTCCGAGCGCCTCCATCGACTCGAAATGGCGGTAGAACGCGGCCGGCACAATACCCGCTTCCCGGGTGACCTCGCGCAGGCTCAGGGCGCTGAAGCTGCGGTCGTTGAGCAGTTTGAGTGCCGCGGCGACGATGGCGCGCCGGGTCGCCTCCTTGCGTTCCTCGCGTGACGGGCTGTCCCGCACCCGGTCGCGGACCCTATCCGGGCTGGTGCGCCGGGAGTGTGAGCTAGGAGTACGACCGTTCACTATGTGAACCGTACCACAAGGCCGGTGAAAACCCTTGACCACCTGCATCAACGGATGTCACGGTGTACATATGTTCACTCAAACTTTCACTCGGACGATCGCCAAGCGGGTCCTGAGATCCGACCTGGTCGACCTGCTCACCGGTCCGCACGGCGTCGACCGGTACACCGAGCTCGTCACGCCGACCTGGACGTCGGGCGAAGCCCGCGCCAAGGTGGTCGATGTGCGGCGGTCCACGCCGCGCAGCGTCACCCTGACGCTGGCCCCGAATCCCGCCTTCACCGAGCGCCACACCGTCAAGGCCGGACAGTTCGTCAACGTCACGGTCGAGATCGACGGCCGCATGCACTCCCGGTGCTACTCGCCGGCCAACGTCGAGGGCAGCACCCAACTCGAGTTCACGGTCGGCGTCCACGATGGCGGTCTGGTCTCGACTTTCCTCTATGAGCAGGCCCGTCCCGGCCTGGTAGTCGGCTTGGACGGGGTCGGTGGTGACTTCGTATTGCCTGAGCAGCGACCGAACCGGATCCTGTTCGTCTCCGGCGGTAGCGGCATCACGCCCGTGCTGGCCATGCTGCGCACCCTGGTCGCCGAAGGCCACCCGAACCACCGGGGCACCGAACTCGCCTTCGTGCATTACGCCCGCACCGCCGAGGAAGCCTGCTACCGCGACGAGCTGGCCACGATGCCCGGTGTGCGGGTGTTGCACGGTTACACCCGATCCGGCGCCGGCGACCTGGACGGCCGGTTCGGCGCCGAGCACCTGGCGGCAGCGATGACAGCACCCGACGCGGTGTTCGTCTGCGGGCCAACCGCTTTGGTCGATGCCGTGCGGGAGCACTGTGCAGCGGCCAACTGTGAAAACGTGTTCACCGAAAGCTTCGTGCCGCCGGTGATCGCGGCACCGGCCGCCCCGACGGGTGGTCGAGTGGTCTTTGCGGAGAGCAACGTCGACGTCGCCGACGACGGCCGCTCGATTCTGGAGCAGGCCGAAGCGGCCGGTCTGACACCGCAGAACGGCTGCCGGATGGGCATCTGCCACACCTGCACCCGCCGCAAGACCTCCGGGACCGTACGAAACCTGGTCACCGGCGCTGTTTCCACCGCGCCCGACGAGAAGGTGCAAATTTGCGTCACCGCCCCCGTCGGCGACGTCGAGATCTCCCTCTGACCGCCCTGCCACCACGGAATACAGAAGGAAAAGCCATGTCACAGAACAAGATCAGCCTCACCAAGGAACAGGCCGACGCCTTCGGCCGCGAGCTCGACACCATCAAGGAACGCGTGATGGCCGACCTCGGCGAAGAAGACGCCGAATACATTCGCAAGGTCATCAAGCTGCAGCGCAGCCTCGAAGTCGGCGGGCGGGCGCTGCTGTTCCTGCCGCCGTTCTGGCTGTTCGGCACCGGCATGCTGGGCATCGCCAAAATCATGGACAACATGGAGATCGGCCACAACATCATGCACGGTCAGTACGACTGGATGCGTGACCCGACGATCTCCGGCCGCGACTTCGAGTGGGACACCGCCTGCCCGGCCGACCAGTGGCGACACTCGCACAACTACATGCACCACACCCACACCAACATCGTGGGAATGGACCGCGACATCGGCTACGGCATCATCCGGATGAGCGAAGACCAGCCGTGGGAGCCCTACTTCCTGGGCAACCCTGCTTACGCGTTCCTGCTGATGGTGCTGTTCCAGTACGGCGTGGCGCTGCACGAGTTGGAGACCGAACGGATCCGCGCCGGTGAGATCAAGCTGCGCGACAAGCGCGAGACGCTCAAGGAGATCTGGAAGAAGACCCGCCGGCAGACGCTCAAGGACTACGTCGCCTTCCCCCTGCTGGCCGGCCCGTTCGCGCCGTTCGTCCTCTCCGGCAACCTGACCGCCAACCTGATGCGCAACGTGTGGTCGTACATGATCATCTTCTGCGGGCACTTTCCGGACGGCACGCAGGAATTCACCGTCGAGGAGACCCGGGACGAGAGCCGCGGCCAGTGGTACTTCCGGCAGGTGCTGGGTTCGGCGAACCTGACCGGCGGCAAGGTCTTCCACCTGCTGTCGGGCAACCTGTCCCACCAGATCGAGCACCACCTGTTCCCGGACATGCCGGCCCGCCGCTACGCCGAGATCGCCCCGGAGGTGCAGGAGATCTGCGAGCGCTACGGAATCCCGTACAACAAGGGTCCGCTGTTGCAGCAATTCGGCACGGTGGTCCGCAAGATCGTGCGGCTGACCTTCCCTGACTCGTGGAAGTTCGGGTCCCGCACCAAGGCTCCGGCGCCCGCTGAGCCAGAGCTGGTGGCTGCCTGATTCTTCACCAGCCTGTACTGGTGGCGCCGAGACTGCGGCCAGGGTGTGTCATCCGATATCGGGTCACCCTGGTCGCAGTCTCGAACTGGCACCGACGTCTAGTCGGTCTCGGTAGGTGCGTCCGAGAGCTTTACCAGCTCGACCTCGGGCCGCGCCGGTACCCCGTCGGCCAGGAACCAGCGAAAGGCCAGATTGCCACGCGGGTAACCCAGCGTCGTCAACGAATTCGGGTGTCCGGTCACCTCATTGGACAACACGACGGTCACCGACCCGTCACTGTTGGGCACGGCGCTGTGGCCGTTGACCGAACAGCGGATGTCGGGGCCCTCCGAGGCGCCATAGGTTGCCATGAACTGGTTCCACACCACCAGGTTCCAGAACCGGCACGACGGGGGCCGGTGCGTGATCACGAGTGCCTCGTCGTCGTCGAGCACGAAACTGCCGTAGGCGTAGCACGCGTCGCGTGCCGACCAGCCGAAGTTGGCATCAGGCACCTGATAGGGATCGGCGAATTGGTTTGCCGCATAACCTACTTCGTGTCCCAGCGCATGCTCGTCCGCGGCCCGGGCGCCCACCGCCAGCGGTACGATCGCGAACATGGTGCGCAGCCAGGTGGTCGCGGCCCGTAACCGCGCCGCGGTCTCGGCGTCCCCGTGCCGGATCGGTTCCGGCGTGTCCAGCGCCTCGATCTCCCAGGTGACCGGGCGACCGGTGGACGGGTCGGCCTGGTAGTCCCTGGTCATCAGTACAGCAGCGCCGGGCGTCGGCGGGAACTCGAAACTGAAGTTGCCGTCGGCGTCCACGTCGAGGTCGGTGTCGCGCACGATCGAGACCACCCGGTCCGACCAGGCGCCCGGCGAGGGTTCGTTGTAGGCGGTCAGCGAAAAGTACACGCTGTCGCCCTTGTTGCCGCTGATCCGGTAGCGCCCCTGCGGGTCCACCGGACAGCAGAAGTAGTAGGCATCGGTGTTGTCGCCACCCCAGCGGCGATCGCGGCGAAACGGCGTGTTGACCGCGAAGAACTGCGGGCGCCCGGGTTCGGTGAACAAATAGGTGTCCAGCGCGACTCCGAGCGTGGTGGCCAGCATGCGGTAGCCGTCGGCGATGTGGCGGTCGTCGGAGACGGCCTTGTCGCCTTCGAGGAAGCCGCGGTCCAGCTCGCCGAGGGTGGCCAACAGGTCTTTCCAGGCCGCGGTCGACTCGTGTGTCATGCGCCGATTCCTTCCAGGAGCAGTGTGGTGGTGCGTTCGACCCAGGCATCGTCGAGTGCGGTGATCCGGGTGAGCAGGGCGATCAGGGTCAGACCGGCGATCGCCTCGGCAAGTTCGGTGGCGGATACGTCGGGACGGACCTCGCCGCGGGCGACGGCACTGTGCAGGCGCCCGGCCAGTCCGCCGGCGAAGATTCCGGCGAACCGGTCCAGCAGTGCCGAATGCAGCGTCGGGTCGGCGGCCATCTCCGCGACCAGTCCGGGCAGCGCTGCCCGGGCCGCCGGTGTGGTGAGTACCGCGGTGGTGCGCCGCACCATCTCGCGCAGATCGTCGGAAAACGTTCCGGTGTCCGGGATTTCGGTCGCAGCACCGATCGGGAACACCGCCTCGTGCACCAGATGGGCCTTGCTGGCCCAGCGCCGATAGATGGCCGGCTTGCTGGTGCCGGCCCGTTCGGCGATCGCCGAGACCAACAGGCCGGGATAACCGGTTTCGGCGAGCAGTTCAACGGTCGCGTTGAGCACCGCCGCGTCGATGCGCGGATCACGGGGACGACCCAGATCTAGAACCATTACGAAACTCAAAGTAACATAATTCGGCGTGACCCGCCTCGACGATCTAGAGCAGCCCCGGTTCAGCGCCGAGGCCCAGCCGATCCTGGACATGATGGCCGCGATGGCCGCGAACTGTCCGCTGGATTCCGACGCACTGCACGCCCAGGCCAGCGCCGACACCGGCCTGGTCGATTTCGGCCCCGACGACTACCGCGAACGCCTCGACGTCTACCTCGCCGCGGTGCGCGACATCGACGGCCTGCACGACGCCGGAGTCGTCAACTTCTACGGCCAACTGCTGCAAATGCTCAAGAACCGGCTGCTGCTCACCGACCTGACGAGCCGTCATCCTGAGATCGACGACATCGAACTGCACTCGCCGGTGGTGATCGCGGGCCTGCCCCGGACCGGCACCACCCACCTGCACAACCTGCTGGCAGCGCCACCCACCTTCCGCACCATGCCGTACTGGGAGAGCAACGAGCCGTTTCCGTTGCCTTCCGAAAGCGGTATCGAGGAGCGCCGGGCGCGGATGGACGTTGCGGTCAGCGTGATCGACCTGGTCATGCCGCATTTCGCGCTGATGCACGAGATGACCACCGACCACGTCCACGAGGAGATCCAGCTCCTGGCCAACGATTTCTCGACCATGCTGTTCGAGACGCTCGGTCACGTGCCGCGCTGGCGCGACTACTACCAGACCCACGACCAGACGCCGCACTACCGCTACCTCGCCCGCCAGCTCAAGGCGATGCAATTCCTGCGCGGCGGGCGGCGCTGGCTGCTCAAGTCCCCACAGCACCTCGAGCAGGTGCCGGTGCTGGACCGGGTTTTCCCGGACAGCATCGTGGTGTTCACCCACCGCGACCCGGTGCCGGTGGCGTTGTCGATGATTGCGATGATCACCTACTCGGCGCGGATGCACCGCTCCCCGGTGCCGGTGCACCAGATCGCCGAATACTGGATCGAACGCCTTGATCGCATGCTCAGCGCCCTGGTCCGCGACCGCGACATCTTCGGGCACGACCGGTCCATCGACGTCCGATTCGACGACTTCATGGCCGACGAAGTGGGCATCGCCAAACGGATCTACGCGCTGGCCGACGAACCGTTCACCGACGAGGTGCGCGCCGCCGTCGCCGGCTACCTGTCTGGTCACCAGCGGGGGCGCCTGGGCAGTGTCGAGACGTCATTCGAGATGTTCGGATTGGACGAAGCAGACCTGCGCGAACGCTTCGCGCCCTACGTGGAGCGGTTCCTGCAGTAGGTTCTGTCAGATGGTCACCATGCCCGAACTCGAAGGCGTTGAACACCGGTTCGTCGACCTGGGCGACGGAGTCACCATCCATGTGGCGGATGCCGGCCCGGCTGACGGTCCGGTGGTGATGCTGGTGCACGGATTTCCGCAGAACTGGTGGGAATGGCACGCGCTGATCGGGCCGTTGGCCGCCGACGGTTACCGCGTGCTCTGCCCCGATCTACGCGGGTCGGGCTGGAGTTCGGCGCCGCCGACCCGATACCTCAAAAGCGAGCTGGCCGACGACCTGGCCGGCCTGCTGGACGCGCTGGCTGTCGAGCAGGTCACGCTGGTCGCGCACGACTGGGGCGGGCCGGCCGCGTTCATCATGATGCTGCGTCATCCGGAGAAGGTGACCGGCTTCTTCGGCTGCAATACGGCAGCGCCCTTCGTCAAGCGCGACCTCGCTGCGCTGGGCAAGCTCTGGCGGTTCTGGTATCAGATTCCGATCTCGCTGCCGGTGATCGGCCCGCGATTGATCAGCGACCCCAAGGCCCGCTACGCCCGCATGCTGGCGTCCTGGGTGGGCGGCGGTTTCAGGCTGCCCGAGGAGGACATGCGCCTCTACCTCGAGTGCATGACCGAGCCGGGTCACGCGGAGGCCGGGTCGCGCTGGTACCGCTCGTTTCAGCGCACCGAAATGCTGCGCTGGTCGCGCGGCGAATACAAAGACGCCCGGGTGGACGTTCCGGTCCGCTGGCTCACCGGCACGGAGGATCCGGTGATCACCCCCGACGGCACCAACGGATACGAAGACCACATCAGCGATTTCGCCGTGGAGCTGGTGCCTGGCGTCGGACACTGGATCGTGGACCAGCGCCCGGATCTGGTGCTGGACCGGCTGCGCGCATTCCTCAGGGCTTGACCAGGATCCGGATCGGGTTGCCGTCCTGGCGTTCCAGCTTCGCAATGCCCAGGGCGATGTCCTCGAGCGCCACGATTTCGCTGACCGAACGTGAAAGATCAAGGCGCCCATAGGAAACCAGCTTCGCCAAGGTTTCGATATCGACGTTCTGGTAGCCGAGGTGGCCGAGTACCTGCTTGCGGGTGAGCCCGAACATCGCGGTGGGGCCCACCGTCGGTGACTCGGCGCTCATCCCGACACCGACCAGCCGGCCGCCGGCGGTCAGCGCGTCCAGGCCCTGCTCGAAGGTCGCCTTGAGCCCGACGGCGTCGAATGCGACGTCCAACATGCGGCCGCTGGTGACCTCGGCGATCTTGTCCCGCAGGGCCTCGTCGCGGGTGTCGAACGCAAAGTCTGCGCCGATTTGCAACGCGCGTTCCAATACCGCGGGGTTGATGTCGAGCGCGATCACCGGCACCGCGCCCACCAACCGGGCGAGCTGGACGATGTGGGTGCCCACGCCGCCCACGCCCCACACTCCCACCGATTCGCCGACGGCCACCTTGCCGGTGCGCACGACCGCACCGAACGGTGTCGACACCGCGTCGGCCAGAATCGCCGCCTGCTCCAGCGGCACGTTGTCCGGAACCCGGGTCAGGCCGGCCGCCTGCGCCACCGTGTATTCGGCCCAGGCGCCGTCATAAGCGAAGGCCATCAACTGAATTCGCAGGCAGTTCACCAGGTCTCCGCGCCGGCAGTTCGGGCATCGCAGGCACGGCCGGCCGGCGGCGACCACCACCCGGTCGCCCTCGGCCCAGCCGGTCACCCCCGGACCGAGTTCGGCGATGGTGCCCGACGCTTCGTGGCCCTGGGTGACCACCGGCGCTTGGGCCGGGAAGGTTCCGTTGATCAGGCTCAGGTCCGAGTGGCAGATGCCGCAGAAGGCCACCTTCACCAGCACTTCGCCGGGTCCGGGCTGGGGCACTGGAACATCTTCCAACGCAACGGTTTTGGTGTCGGCATAGAAGCGCTCGGCGCGCATGGTGGCGGGCATACTTACCGAACCTAGTGCCGGGGTCCGAGCAAAGCGACAGACGCGTCGATCGCCGGCGCCATGATGTCCCGGACCGGCCGGCCGTCCTCGACGGCCAGCGCGACCAACTCCCGCAGGCCACCGACCAGGATCACCGCCAGCGGCCAGGTCAACGGAGGCAGCTCCGCCCGCCGGAAACCGGGGCTGCTGCTGAGGCTGATCAACAAGTTCGTCAACAGCTCCAAGCCCTGCCGCTGCACGGGCCGGGCCTCGTCACCGAGGTACGGCAGTTCCCGGATCCAGCTGAGCGTCAATGCGGGACGAGCCTCGATGTGGCCGACGTAGCCTTCGACGGCCTGGCGAATCTGCTGATGCCAGTCGGCCTCCGGATCGACCGCGACGCGGATGTCCTCGGCCATCACCCCGAATTGCACCTGCAGCAATTCCAGGAAGCACTGCTCCTTGCTGGGGAACTGGTCGTAGAAGGTGCGCTTGGAGGTGCGCGCCGCACTGACGATGTGCGCGACGGTGGTGGCGCGGTAGCCACGCGCTGCGATGGAGTCGGCAAGTCCGTCCAACAGCCGGAGCCGGAACGGGTCGGGCCCGGCCAGTGCCGTGTCGCCGGCCGTAACCGTCACGTCCGACCCGCCCTTCGCGCTTGTCATGGTTGGTACCACAGAGTACCGTACCGGGATAGACGCGTGGTACGCCGCAGTACCGCGTAGGGAGGGATGACTCGATGAGCGCCGACGCGATCAGCGACGTGATGGTGACGACCCCCGCACCGCGGCTGCCACCGGCAGTCCGGGCGCCCAAATTCGTGCAGGGGCTGGGTTTTGCCGTCCGCCGCCGGCAGTTCATGGACAGCATGGTCCGCCGGCACGGCAGCGTGTTCACCGTCCGCATCCCGGTATTCGGCCACGTGGTGGTGGTGTGTGAGCCGCAACTGGCCAAACAGATCTTCACCACCAGCCCCGAGGAACTGGGCAACATCCAGCCGAACCTGAGCCGGCTGTTCGGTTCCGGCTCGGTGTTCGCCCTCGACCGTGACGACCACCGCCGCCGGCGCCGCCTGCTGGCGCCGCCGTTCCATGGCAAGGCCATGAAGAAATACGAAACGATCATCGAAGAAGAGGCCTTGCGCGAGACGGCGAACTGGCCGCAGGGTCGGCACTTCGCGACGTTGCCGTCGATGAACCACATCACCCTCAACGCCATCCTGCGCGCGATCTTCGGCGCCGACGGTGCCGAACTCGACGAGCTGCGCCGCATCATCCCGCCGTGGGTCACCCTCGGCTCGCGGATGGCGCTGATGCCACAGACCAAGCGCGACTACGGTCGCTACAGCCCGTGGGGCCGGCTGGCCAACTACCGGCGGCAGTACGACATCGTGATCGACACACTCATCGAGGGCGAGCGGACCGACCCGAACTTCGAGAACCGCACCGACGTGCTGGCGCTGATGCTGCGCAGCACCTACGACGACGGATCGGTGATGTCGCGCAAGGACATTGCCGACGAGCTGCTCACCTTGCTGGCCGCTGGCCATGAGACCACGGCGTCGACGCTGGCCTGGACGTTCGAGCGGGTGACCCGGCACCCCGAGGTGCTGGCCGCGCTGGTCGAGGAAGCCGACGCCGGTGGCAGCGAGTTGCGTCAGGCGACGATCCTGGAAGTCCAGCGGGTGGGCAACGTGATCGACTTCGCCGCGCGTCAGGTGCACGCGCCCATGTATCGACTGGGTCAGTGGGAGATACCCCGCGGCTACTCGATCCTGACCAGCATTTCGCAGATCCACACCAATCCCGAGGTGTTTCCTGACCCGGACCGCTTCGACCCGTACCGCTTCGTGGGGAACAAGCCGAACCCGGCGGCGTGGATACCGTTCGGCGGCGGCACCCGGCGCTGCGTCGGGGCGGCCTTCGCCAATATGGAGATGGACGTGGTGTTGCGAACGGTGTTGCGCGAGTTAAGCTTTGCGACCACCGATGCGCCGGGGGAACGCTCGCACAACCGCGGCGTCGCGTTCGTCCCGAAGGACGGCGGCCGCGTCGTGGTGCACCGGCGCCGATAGCTACTGATTTGCCTCAGCGCGGCGCGGCAGCTTCCAACCGGGCCGCACGAAGTGACAGGTGTAACCGTTGGGATAGCGCAGCAGGTAATCCTGGTGCTCGGGTTCGGCCTCCCAGAAATCGCCGACCGGGCTGACCTCGGTCACCACCTTGCCCGGCCACAGACCGGAGGCGTCGACGTCGGCGATGGTGTCCAGGGCGATCCGCTTCTGCTCCTCGTCGACGTAGTAGATCGCCGAGCGGTAACTCAGCCCGCGGTCGTTGCCCTGCCGGTTCTTCGTCGTCGGGTCGTGGATCTGGAAGAAGAACTCCAGCAGCGTGCGGTAGTCGGTGACCGACGGGTCGTAGACGATCTCGACCGCCTCGGCGTGCGTGCCGTGGTTGCGGTAGGTCGCGTGGGGGACGTCGCCACCGCTGTAGCCGACCCGGGTGGAGATCACGCCGGGCTGCTTGCGGATCAGATCCTGCACTCCCCAGAAGCAGCCACCGGCAAGAACGGCTCGTCGGGTGCTCGTCATCTCAGTCCTCCCTCGCAAGAATCCCCAGGCTACACTCCGCCCGTGAGGTGTAACGGCTCGTGAGCAGCCCAGAATTCCCCCGCAGCGAACTCGTCGAGGCCTTCGCGACGTTCGAGCAGACGGTCGCTCGCGCCGCCGAAACCCACGACTGGGACGCCTGGGTGCAGCACTACACCACCGACGTGCTGTACATCGAACACGCAGCGGGAACGATGCACGGCCGCGACGAAGTCCGCACCTGGATCCAGCGGACGATGACCACCTTCCCGGGCAGCCACATGGTGGAATTCCCGTCGCTGTGGTCGGTGATCGACGAGCCCACCGGTCGCGTCATCATGGAACTCGACAATCCGATGCGCGACCCCGGCGACGGCAGCGTGATCACCGCGACGAACATCTCGATCATCACCTACGCCGGCGACGGGCTGTGGCGCCGGCAGGAAGACATCTACAACCCGCTGCGCTTTGTGCAGGCCGCGCTGAAGTGGTGCCGCAAGGCGCAGGAGTGCGGCACGCTGGACGACGAGGCCGCGCGCTTCCTGAAGCAGTACGGTGCGGCCAAATGAGCTCGGGGAGTGGCAAACCCAAGTTGGTGATCGGCGCCAACGGGTTCCTCGGGTCGCACGTCACCCGCCTGCTGGTGCAGGACGGGCACCAGGTGCGCGCGATGGTGCGCGACGGCGCCAACACCCGTTCGATCGACGACCTCGAGCTCACCCGCTTTCACGGGGATGTCTTCGACACCGCCACCGTGCGCGAGGCGATGGACGGCTGCGACGACGTGTACTACTGCGTCGTCGACACCCGCGCCTGGCTGCGCGACCCCGCGCCGCTGTTCCGCACCAACGTCGAGGGCCTGCGCAACGTCCTCGACGTGGCCAAGGACGCCGACCTGCGCCGGTTCGTGTTCACCTCCACCTACGCGACGGTGGACCGCCGGCACGGCCACGTCGCCACCGAGGCCGACCGGATCGGCAACCGCCGAGTGAGTCCCTATGTCCGGTCCCGCGTGCAGGCCGAGGACCTGGTGTTGCGCTACGTCGCCGAGCACGGGCTGCCCGCCGTCGCCATGTGCGTCTCGACCACCTACGGCACCGGAGACTGGGGCCGCACCCCGCACGGCGCCTTCATCGCCGGCGCGGTCTTCGGCAAACTGCCGTTCCTGATGAACGATATTCAACTCGAGGTGGTCGGCGTCGACGATGCGGCACGCGCGATGATCCTGGCCGCCGAGCGCGGGCGCAACGGTGAGAAGTACCTGATCTCGGAGAAGATGATGCCGCTGACCGACGTGGTTCGCATTGCGGCCGACGAAGCCGGGGTGCGGCCACCGCAACGGTCGATCCCGGTGCCCGTGCTGTACGCGCTGGGCGCGCTGGGCAGCGCGCGGGCCAAGCTCACCGGAAAGGACGCCGAGCTGAGCCTGGAGTCGGTGCGGATGATGCGCGCCGAGGCCCACGTCGACCACGGCAAGGCGGTACGGGAGTTGGGCTGGCAACCCCGCCCGGTCGAGGAATCGATACGGGAGGCGGCCCGGTTCTGGGCGGCGATGCGCACCACCGGCAAGGCGGGCAAGCCCGGCTGACGGGAATGCCGGTCGCTACTCGGCGTTGCACAGGCTATGAGCCATCCAGAAATCAAAGAACCCAGCGCCGGGCACCCCATCACGATCGAGCCGACCGAGGGCCGGGTCCGGGTTCGGGTCCACGGTGAACTCGTCGCCGACAGCACCGCGGCGCTGAGCCTGCAGGAGGCCAGTTTGCCGCTGGTGCAATACATTCCGCTGGCCGACGTGGCGCGGGACCGGCTGACCCGCTCCGACACCACCAGCTACTGCCCGTTCAAGGGCGAGGCGGGCTACTACAGCGTGACCACCACCGCCGGCGAGACCGTCGAGGATGCGATCTGGTTCTACGAACAGCCCTACCCCGCGGTCGCCGCAATCGCCGGGCACGTGGCTTTCTATCCGAGCAAAGCCGAGATCAGTATTGAGTGATGGCGTGTCAGGGGAACACCTTCGCCAATGACTGGGTGTCGGTGTACTCGCGCACCGACACGATGAGCCCGTCGCGGGTGTCGAAGATACAGACGAAGGGACTCTCGTATTGAGTGCCGTCCGCGGTGGCGCCGTCGACCTGGCCTTCGACCACCACCGTCTCACCCTCGTTGACGCAGCGCAGCAGATCGATGTTGGTCTCGAACACTTTCCTGCGCCGCTCGAACGCTTTCCGCAGCTGCCGCTTGTCGTATTCCACCCGGGTGACGATGCTCCAGTAGGTGAAGTCATCGCTGAGCAGCGCGAAGCCCTCGTCGACGTCGCCGCCTTCGCACATGCTCTGCAGGAACATCCAGGCGAGCTCGGCCTGGGGGTCGTCGAAGGGCGTTGTCACCCCGTCATCCTGTCCCGGCGGGGAGTTCGCGGTCAATTGACCGCAGATTCATGGCCATGAGTGTTACGCGAACCGTCACCTTCCCCGGGGCCGCCCGCTTCGGGCATACGTTGGCACCGCTGCGGCGTGGCCGCGGCGATCCGTGCTGTCGTGTACCCGGGGACGGCGCTGTGTGGCGCACCAGTTTGCTGCCGAGCGGGCCCGTCACCGCCCGCATCAGCAGGGTGGCCCACGACAGTGCGCGTTGCGAAGCGTGGGGCGACGGAGCGGCGGAGTTCGCCGAGCGATTTGCGGCGCTGCTGGGTGCCGACGACGACGCCACCGACTTCGTGCCGCGGCATCCGACCGTGGCCGCCGCGCTGCGCAACGTCCCGGACCTGCGGCTGGGCCGCACCGGACAGGTGCTGGAAGCCTTGATCCCGGCCGTGATCGAACAGCGGGTTCCGGGCGCGGACGCCTTCCGGTCCTGGCGCGTGCTGGTGACCAAGTTCGGCACCCCGGCGCCCGGCCCGGCGCCGGACGGCATGCGGGTGCCGCCGTCGGCGGACGCGTGGCGACACATCCCATCCTGGGAGTTTCACCTGGCCAATGTCGATCCCGGGCGGGCGCAGACGGTGGTGGGTTGTGCTCGACGGGCGTCTTCGTTGGAACGTCTGGTCGAGCTGCCGTCGGACCAGGCGCGGGCCGCGCTGATGACGCTGCCCGGCGTCGGGATATGGACCGCCGCCGAGACCGCGCAGCGTGCCTTCGGTGATGCCGATGCGTTGTCGGTGGGCGACTACCACGTGTCGAAGATGATCGGCTGGACGTTGCTGGGCCACCCGATCGACGACGCCGAGATGGTCGAGCTGCTCGAGCCGATGCGCCCGCACCGGCATCGGGTGGTCCAGTTGCTGTACGCCAGTGGATTGGCGTACGAACCGCGCCGCGGCCCGCGCCTGCCGGTGCAGCAAATCCGTTTGCTGTAACGGCATTCGGGTTAGGGAATCGTCCATCGGGTACCCGGCTGCAAGGACACCAAAGGACCACAAAGCGACTTTCGAGGGGACATCGATGACGCAGTTCACCATTCCAGGCCTCACCGACAAGCAGGGTGCGCGGCTCGCCGAGTTGCTGCAGCGCCAGCTGAGCACTTACAACGACCTGCACCTGACGCTGAAGCACATTCACTGGAATGTGGTGGGTCCCAATTTCATCGGCGTGCACGAGATGATCGATCCGCAGGTTGATGCGGTGCGGGGGTTTGCAGACGACGTAGCCGAGCGCATTGCGGCCCTGGGCGCGTCCCCCAAGGGCACCCCGACCGCGATCATCGAGGATCGGGATTGGGACGACTACTCGGTGGGCCGCGACACCGTCCAGGCGCATCTGGCCGCCCTGGACCTCGTCTACAACGGCGTGATCGAGGACATCCGTAAAGCCATCGACGAAACCGATGACCTGGACCCCGTCACCCAGGATCTGCTGATCGGGCAGGCCGGTCAGCTGGAGAAGTTCCAGTGGTTCGTGCGGGCCCACCTGGAGAGTTCGGGTGGCGAATTGGCGCACGGTGGGGCGACCAGCGAAAAGGGCGCCGCCAACGCGGCGCGCAAGAAGAGCAAGTAGCGCTGCGCCTCGCAGCCGGGGTTGCACCTCCTCCGGCGTGCGGGAACAGGCGTTCGGCTGGGCGGAATAAACGGACTGCGGTCCGGTTATATCGGGTATCTGCTATCGAGGAGGTACCCATGCCACCTATCACCGCCGACACCCTCACCTTGACCAGGGTGGCGCCGGCCGGCCCCGCGGACACCGAGCGCCCGGTCCGATCCGTCACCACCGGTCCGAAAGGCTATGAGGGCCTCGGCTTCCCGGTGGTCCGCGCCTTCGCCGGGGTCAGCGCCGCCGCCCTGGATCCGTTCGTGCACATGGACCAGCTGGGCGAGGTGGATTACCAGCCCGGTGAGCCGCGAGGCACCGACTGGCACCCGCACCGCGGCTTCGAGACCGTCACCTACATGATCGACGGCACGTTCGCCCATCAGGATTCGCACGGCGGCGGTGGCCTGATCACCGACGGGGCGACCCAGTGGATGACGGCCGGGTCGGGCGTCCTGCACATCGAGACCCCGCCGGCCGAGATGGTCGGCAGCGGAGGACTCTTCCACGGCATCCAGCTGTGGGTGAACCTGCCGAAGCGGGACAAGTTCGCCCCGCCGCGCTACCAGGCCATCGAGGGCGGCGACACCAGGCTGCTGGCGTCCGACGACGGTGGCGCGCTGATTCGGGTCATCGCCGGCGAAGTCGACGGTCATCTCGGGCCCGGGATCACCCACACGCCGATCACCATGGCCCACGCGACGATCGAAAGCGGAGCGCGGCTGAACATCCCGTGGCGCCGCGACTTCAACGCGCTGGTCTATGCGCTGTCCGGCGAAGGGTCGGTCGGTCCGGTCGGCCACCCGGTCAAGCAGGGCCAACTCGCCGTACTCGGGGTGGGGGATCGCATCACCGTCGCAGCCCGGGCCGGCCGGGAGACCCCGCTCGACGTGCTGCTGCTGGGCGGGCAGCCGATCCGGGAACCGGTCTTCCACTACGGCCCGTTCGTGATGAACTCCAAGTCGGAGGTGATCCAGGCGTTGGAGGACTACCAGGCCGGCAAGTTCGGCAGTATCCCGCCGAACGCCCTGATGCCGCACCGTAGCGGTGGCACACTCTAGGGATGCCGCACCTGGCAAGTCGCGGGCCCGGGCGCCCTCCCGCCGCGAAAGCTGACGAGACGCGCAAGCGCATCGTGCGCGCGGCCCGCCAGGTGTTCAGCGAACGCGGCTACGACGGGGCGACGTTCCAGGCCATCGCGATGCGCGCCGATCTGACCCGGCCGGCGATCAACCACTACTTCGCCAGCAAGCGCGTGCTGTACACCGAGGTATCCGACCGCACCAACGAACTCGTCGTCACCGCCGGCATCGACCGGGCGCGGGGGGAACGGACGCTGATGGGGCGGTTGGCCGCGTTCATCACCGTCGCGATGGAAGCGGACGCGGAGAACCCGGGAACCGCGGCGTTTCTGGCCACTGCGGTACTGGAGTCCCAGCGGCATCCGGAACTGCGGCGGGTCGAAAACGACGCGGTGCGCGTCACCCGGGACTTCCTGCGGCGGTCGGTCACCGAAGCCCTGGAATGTGGAGAACTCGCCTCTGGCATCGACGGCGACCGGTTGGCCGAGGCGTTGCTGCTGATGTTGTGCGGGGTCGGGTTCTATGCGGGCTTCGTGGGCTCCTTCCAGGAGGTGGAGAACATCCTGGGTACGTTGCGGCAGTTGATCGGGGGCAGCTTGTGGAGTCCCGGGTCGCAGCGGTCCTGACGGCGCTGATTCGCCCGCCGTGAACTGCCACACAGAGCGTATAGTTTGCCTAACTTACGAGGTAAGATGTCGGTTCATGACCGACCTGCACTCACCCCTGCTCCGCACCGCCGGCGACAGCTGGAATATCACCGAAAGTGTCGGTGCCACTGCCTTAGCGGTCGCCGCTTCGCGCGCCGTGGAAACGGCCGGCTCGAATCCGCTGATCCGCGACGAGTTCGCACAGCTGCTGGTCTCCGCTGCCGGCCCCGCCTGGGCGCAATTGGCCGACCCCAGCATCGCCTGGCTGGACGGCGACGAGCACGGGCAGCGGCTGCACCGGGTCGGCTGCGACTACCAGGCCGTGCGTACCCGCTACTTCGACGCCTACTGCGCAGCGGCAGCCGAGGCCGGCATCCGCCAGGTCGTCATCCTCGCCGCCGGACTGGACTCGCGCGCGTACCGGCTGCAGTGGCCGTCGGGAACGCAGGTGTACGAGATCGACCAGCCCAAGGTGCTGGAATACAAGGCCGAGATTCTGAGTGCGCACGGCGTGGCCGCCACCGCGACCCGGCACGCGGTCGCGGTCGATCTGCGTGACGACTGGCCGGCCGCGCTCACCGGGGCCGGATTCGACCCGACCCGTCCGACCGCGTGGCTGGCCGAGGGACTGCTGGCCTACCTGCCCAGCGATGCCCAGGACCGCCTGTTCCAGATGTGCACGGCGCAGAGCGCGCCGGGCAGCCGGATCGCCGTCGAGGCGTTCAACATGGTCGTCGACGGCAACCGGCGGCGCTGGGACCGGATGCGCGACCGGCTCGGTCTGGACGTCAACATCGGCGACCTCACCTACCACGAGCCGGACCGTTCGGATCCGGCGCAGTGGCTGGCCGACCACGGCTGGCAGGTGCACAGCGTGGGTAACCACCAGGAGATGGCCCGGCTGGGCCGTCCGGTACCCGAAGACCTGGTCCCCGACGCCATCACGTCGACCCTGATGTGGGGCCACCTGACAGGAGCACAACGATGAGCGGACTGCGCACCCACGACGACACCTGGGACATCAGGACCAGCGTCGGCACCACCGCTGTGATGGTGGCCGCCGCGCGGGCCGTCGAAACCGAGCAACCCGACGCGCTGATCCGTGACCCGTTCGCCAAACTGCTGGTGACCAACGCCAACGCCGGGGTGCTGTGGGAGGCCATGCTCGACCCGGCCGTCGCGGCCAAGGTCGAAGCGATGGACCCCGAGGCCGCCGCGATGGTCCGCCACATGCGCGGCTACCAGGCGGTGCGCACGCACTTCTTCGACACGTTCTTCCGCGACGCCGTGGCCGCCGGGATCCGCCAGATCGTCATCCTGGCCTCGGGCCTGGACTCGCGGGCCTACCGCCTGGACTGGCCGGCCGGCACCACCGTCTTCGAGATCGACCAGCCCCAGGTGCTGCAGTTCAAGTCCGAAACCCTCGCGGACAACGGCGTGACGCCGTCGGCCGATCGCCGCGCGGTGGCCATCGACCTGCGCCAGGACTGGCCGGCGGCCCTGCGCGAGGCCGGCTTCGACGCCTCGGCTCCCACGGCGTGGCTGGCCGAAGGGCTGCTGATGTACCTGCCCGCCGAGGCGCAGGACAAGCTGTTCACCCAGGTCGGCGAGCTGAGCCCGGCCGGAAGCCGGATCGCGGCCGAGACCGCGCCCGCGCATGCCGACGAGCGGCGCCAGCAGATGCGCGAGCGGTTCAAGAAGGTCGCCGACGAGATCGGCCTGGAAGAAACCATCGATGTCGGCGAATTGATGTACCGCGACGAGCATCGCGCGCCGGTGGCCGACTGGCTGAACGCCAACGGCTGGCAGGCGGTGGGCGTGAGCTCCGCCGACGAGATGGAGCGGCTGGGCCGCTGGGTGGCCGAGGTGCCGATGGCCGACGACAAGAGCGCCTTTTCCGACTTCGTCACCGCGCAGCGCCGGTAGCTGCCTGCGCGTTCGTCGTTTTCTTTCCTACCGCCGTCCTACTGCGGCTACCGCCGGGTGACTAGGATCGCGGTTATCACCCACGAGCGACCGCGCGCCGACGGCGTGCGGGCCCTGGGGAAGGAAGGACAACGATGACCACCCAATCCCCACCCGCCCCCTCGCAGGCGCACGTCACCCCGGACACCGACGCGGTGGCGGGTACGGTCGCCCGGCTGCGCAGCACGTTCGCCTCGGGACGCACCCGCAGTTACGAGTGGCGTAAGCAGCAGCTGCTGGCCCTGGCGAACCTGGTCGAGGAGAACGAACCCGCCATCGCCGCCGCTCTGGCCGAGGACCTGGACCGCAACCAGGTCGAGGCGTTCATCGCCGACATCGCCACCACCGCCGGCGAGGCCAAATATGCGGCCAAGAAGCTGAAGAAATGGATGCGCCGCAAGTACCTGCTGCTGGAGGCGCCGCAGCTGCCCGGCCGCGGCTGGGTGGAGTACGAGCCGTACGGCACGGTGCTGATCATCGGCGCCTGGAACTACCCGTTCTACCTGACGCTGGGTCCCGCCGTCGGCGCCCTGGCCGCCGGCAACGCCGTCATCCTCAAACCGTCGGAGATTGCTCCGGCGTCGTCGCGGCTGATGGCCGAGCTGGTACCGAAGTACCTGGACACCGAGGCGGTCGCGGTCATCGAGGGCGATGGCGCCACCACCCAGGAGCTGATCAAGCAGGGCCTGGACCGCGTCCTGTTCACCGGCGGCACCGAGATCGGCCGCAAGGTCTACGAAGGTGCGGCCAAGCACCTGACCCCGGTCACGCTGGAACTCGGCGGCAAGAGCCCGGTGATCGTGGCGGCCGACGCTGACGTCGACGTCGCCGCCAAGCGGATCGCCTGGATCAAGATCATGAACGCCGGGCAGACCTGCGTGGCACCCGACTACGTGCTGGCCGATGCCACCATCCGCGACGAACTCGTCGAGAAGATCGGGGCCTCGCTCGCCAAGTTCCGGAGCGGGGACAACCCTAGTGGTCTGCGCATCGTCAACCAGCGCCAGTTCGACCGGTTGAGCGGCTACCTCGAGGAGGCGCAGTCCGACGGGAAGTCGACCGTCGCCGTCGGCGGCAAGTGCGACCCATCGACGTTGCGTATCCAGCCGACCGTGGTCGTCGATCCCGACCCGGACGGTCCGTTGATGCAGAACGAGATCTTCGGGCCGATCCTGCCGGTGGTCACCGTCAAGTCCCTGGACGAGGCGATCCGCTACGTCAACGCCCGGCCCAAGCCGCTGTCGGCCTACCTGTTCACCAAGGCCAAGGAAACCCGCGAACGGGTGATCAAAGAGGTCACCGCGGGCGGCATGCTGATCAACCACCTCGCCTTCCAGGTATCCACCGCCAAGTTGCCGTTCGGCGGCGTCGGCGCCTCCGGGATGGGTGCCTACCACGGCAAATGGGGCTTCGACGAGTTCAGCCACCGCAAAGCGGTGCTGACCAAGCCGACCCGTCCCGACTTCTCCAAGATGATCTATCCGCCGTACACCGACCGGGCCTTCAAGCTGGCTCGCAAGCTGTTCTAGCCTGAGGCGTCCATTGAGCGCGTTGCAGAGTTGCGGAAAGGAAACTGATGCCCGGAGTGCAGGATCGCGTCGTCGTAGTTACCGGAGCCGGCGGAGGACTGGGTCGTGAGTACGCCCTCACTCTCGCCCGGGAGGGCGCCAGCGTCGTAGTCAACGACCTCGGCGGTGCCCGCGACGGCACGGGCGGCGGCTCGGCGATGGCCGACCAGGTCGTCGCCGAGATTCGGGACGGCGGCGGCCGTGCGGTCGCCAACTACGACAGCGTCGCCGAGGCCGACGGCGCGGCCAACATCATCAAGACCGCGATCGACGAGTTCGGCGCCGTGCACGGGGTGGTGAGCAACGCCGGGATTCTGCGGGACGGCACGTTCCACAAGATGACGTCGGAGAACTGGGACGCCGTGCTCAAGGTGCACCTCTACGGCGGCTACAACGTGATCCGCGCGGCCTGGCCGCATTTCCGGGAGCAGAGCTACGGCCGGGTCGTCGTGGCCACCTCCACCAGCGGGCTGTTCGGCAACTTCGGCCAGACCAACTACGGCGCCGCCAAGCTCGGCCTGGTCGGTCTGATCAACACGCTGGCGCTCGAGGGTGCCAAGTACAACATCCACTCCAACGCCGTCGCCCCGATCGCGGCCACCCGCATGACCGAGGACATCATGCCCAAGGAAGTGCTGGACAAGCTGACGCCCGAGTTCGTCGCGCCGGTGGTGGCCTACCTGTGCACCGAGGAGAACCCGGACAACGGGTCGGTGTTCGTGGTGGGTGGCGGCAAGGTGCAGCGCGTTGCGTTGTTCCAGAACGACGGAGTGAACTTCGACAAGCCGCCGACGGTGGAGGACGTCGCCGACCAGTGGGGCCAGATCACCGACTTGTCGGCCGCGCAAAAAGCTGGCTTCAAGCTGTAAGACGAACCGTGAAAGCTTCTGTGGTACAAGAGCTTTCCGGTCCGTCCGGCATCGTCTACACCGATATCGACGACGTACCCGATGGCGGTGGCAACATCGTCATCGAGGTACGCGCCGCCGGGGTGTGCTTTCCTGATCTGCTGCTGAGCAAGGGCAAATACCAGCTCAAGTTGCCGCCGCCGTTCGTGCCCGGCATGGAAACGGCCGGGGTGGTGCGATCGGCGCCGATGGACTCGGGTTTCCGGGTGGGCGAACGGGTTTCGGCGTTCGGTGTGCTGGGTTGTTACGCCGAGCAGGTGGCCGTGCCGGTGTCCCACGTGATCCGCAGCCCGGCCGAACTCGACGACGCCGAAGCGGTGTCGTTGTTGGTCAACTACAACACCATGTATTTCGCCCTGTCCCGGCGCGCGGTGCTGCGGCCGGGACAGACGGTGCTGGTACTCGGCGCGGCCGGCGGCGTGGGTACCGCCGCCGTGCAGATCGCCAAGGCGATGGGTGCCAGCCAGGTGATCGGGGTGGTGCACCGCGAAGCCGCGATGGCCTATGTGGCGGCACTGGGCGCCGACCAGGTGGTGCACCTGGCCGACGGCTGGGTCGAACGGGTGCTCGAACACACCAACGGCCAGGGCGTGGACATCGTCGTGGATCCCATCGGCGGCAAGACATTTGACGACGCAATCCGGGTGCTGGCCATTGACGGCAAGCTCCTGGTGATCGGCTTCGCCGCGGGCAGCATTCCCACGCTCACCGTCAACCGGCTGTTGCTGCGCAACGTCGGGGTATTGGGTGTCGCGTGGGGCGAGTACCTGAACAAGGTGCCTGGTTCGGCGGTGGTGTTCGCTGCGGGTCTACACCAATTGGTCTCACTGGGCCTGAAACCACCTCCGCCGCAACGCTATCCGCTGTCCGAGGCGCGGGCCGCGCTGCAGAGCCTGGATGACGGCGGGGTGCTCGGCAAGGTCGTTCTGGAGCCCTAGGCGAACAGGCCGTTGATCTCGGCGACGATGTCGCTGGCCGCGTGCTGGAAGACCCGCACCTCGAATCCGCCCATCAGCACTCCCAATCCGACTGTTGCGGCTACCGGTTTGCCGAACGCGTTGATCAGCCCGTTGACGGGGTCGCCGTTGAGCGCCTGCAGGATTCCGTTCCCGAACAGGCTGACGTTGTAGGCGGGGATGGCAGTCAGCGCGGCGTTCACGATGTCGGTGGTCGGCAGGACGGTCGAGTAGGCCGACGCAGCGATGGCCGACGTGGCGTAACCGATCTTGAGGTTCGCATTGAGCAGGGACTCGACCAGATGCTGCGGCGACGACAACGAGTACTGTGCGCCCGTCAGCACCCTGTTGAGCCCGGCGGTATCGACCGTCGGCAGCAGCGAAGTGAAGTCCGACGGTCCGATCAGCGACAGTTCGTGCGCGAAGTCGACGACACCTTGCTGGGCCCCGGCGGCCAGAGCGGCGACGATGTCACCCGGCGGTACCGGCGGGATGACACCGAATCCGGTGGCCACGTTCGGCGGATCCGGCGACCAGCCGTTGGTGGTGCTGCCGTAGCCGAGGTTCACGATCACTTCCGTGCACGGCTCGACCAGCGCGGCGAGCGGGTGCCCGATGATCGGGATGGCGCGCAACGGGGACAGGATCGGCAGATTCTCAGTGGGAATCATGTAGTACTCGGTCAGCGTCGGGTGGGTGGTGTTGGTCAGTTCGACCGCGTTGGCCAACGTCTGCGCGGAAAGGAACGGGTAGCGGCCGTGGAGCTCGATGATGCCCAGGAATGCGTTGATGTCGGAGACCACGTTGAGCGGGTATTGCGGGAAGCCGCCGAATCCGTCGTACTCGATCGTGTAGATGCGCGACGGGAACGAGTTGTCCGGCGTCGCGACGCCGAACACGTCCAACCCCAGGCTCGGCAGCGCCAGCCCCGGGAAACGTGCCAGCAGACCGCCATTCGGGTTGCTGGGATTGCCCACCAGGGTGAAGTTCAAGTCGGTGAAGACGCCCGCGCCCGGGATATTGGCGGGATTGAGCGCGATCATCTCCATCGAGGCGATGACCGCGCTCTGGGAGTAGCCGAACACGTTGACCTGGCTGGCGGTCAGTTCACCGAAGGCCGCCCGAATCGCGTTGTCCAGGATGGTCAGCCCGCGCGCCGCCGACACGTCGAAGGTGAGGTCCTTGATTCCGGTGAGCGGATACAACCCTTCGGGGGTATTGATACCGAGGTTGATCCCCCCGCCCCAGATCGGGTCGATATACGACGGCGGGATGCCCTGGATGTAGTCCTCGATGGGAATCGGGTATCCACTGGCGCCCATCACCAGGGTGAACACACCCGCGGCCGGGGCCGCGGCGGTGTTGGCGATCAGCGACCGGACCGGCGCCAGTGCGTTGTCGACGGCGTTGGCGAGTTCGGTTTGGGCGTAAGCCAATCCATTGCCCGCGACCAGACCGGCGAACTGCTCATGAAACGCTGCGGCCTGCCGCGCGGCGCCCTGGTATCCCGCGGCGAACTCGTTCATCAGCCGGGTGAACGCGACCGACACCTCGTCGGCGGCCGCGGCCAGCACACCGGTGGTTGGAGACGTTGCTGCCGTGTTCGCCGCGCCGATCGTGGAACTGAGTTCTTCGAGGCTGGTGACTGCCGAAGTGAGCAGGTCCGGGTGCACGGTCACATACGACATCGGCCCATCCTTCAGCTGTTAGGGCCCCCCATTGCCGCACTGCGGCATGTGCCAGCGTAGAGCCGTTCGCATTTCCACGCAGCACTTTTACCAATGCGTCGACTACGGAATCACATCGATAGGGATGAGAGCGCCGGTCAGATTGTCGATGATCGAAGTGAGCGCGTCCATCACCACGATCAGCTGGAAACCTCCGGCCAGCGTCAACAACGCGACGTCAGCGGCGATCGGGTTACCGAACGCGTTGATCAACCCCGCGGGGTCACCATTGAACGCCTGCTGGATGCCGTCCAGGAACAGATTCACGTTGTAGGAAGGCAGGGTGGTGAACAGCGAGTTGACGATGTCGGCGGTGGGCAGCAGCGTCGCGTAGGCGGCTGCGGCCGAAGTGGTGACTGCGGTGGTGACATTGGTGTTCGCCGCTTCCAATGCGTCGAAGATGCCGTTCACCGAAATGCCCTCGAGGGAGGGCAATTCGAACGGCAGCCCGCCACCGTCACCGCCGCCACCACCTGTCGGGAGCAGATCCGTCAGTGCCGGCAGCGACGTCGGAACCATCGCGCCGACCTCGCCCACGAACGCGCCCCAACCCTGGTTGGCCAGCGCGATCTGGTCACCGATGAAGTTCGGTGGGATCGGCGGGATCAGCCCGAACGGCGTGTGCACATCGGCGTAGCCGGTCGAATAGCCGTAGCGCGGGTCGCCGTATCCCCAGTTGACCAGGTAGGTCAAATTCGGTTCGACCAGCTCTGCCAACGCATTCCCGATCACCGGGATCGCGCGGATCGGCTGCACCAGCGGTAGGCCGTCGTAGGTGATCAGATAGTAGTTGTCGGTGCCATTGCCGGGCGACACCGGCAACTCCACCATGCTGTAACCGGGGGCCAGCGTCCCGTCGGCCTGGATGATGCTCGGGTAGTCGCCGTGCACCGTCTGGATGCCCAGGAAAGCGTTCAGGTCGGCCAGCAAGTTGATCGGGTACCTCGGAAATTGCGTGTAGCCGTCGTACTGCAACGAGAACATGTTGACCGGGTAGCCGGTGTTGGACGGTGTCGGGCCGAAGAAGTCCAGGCCCAGGGCGGGCAGCGTCAGGCCCGGGAAGCGGGCGAGCAGGCCCCCGTTGGGTGCCATCGGGTTGCCCAGCAGGGTAAAGGTCAGCGGGTTGGCCGGGTCGTAGGGGATGTTCGAAGCAACCAGGTTGCGCAACTCGATCGAGGACAATGCGGCGCTCTGCGAGTAACCCAGTACCGAAACGCTCTGGTTGTCGGTGATCAGCCCGGTGGGGGAGAAGAGCGCGTTGTGCAGCATCTCGACGCCACGGTCGACGGAGATGTTGAGGGGCAGATCCTTGATCGCGGTCAGCGGATACAGCCCCTCGGGGGTGTTGAGCGGTATCAACAGACCCTGGGTGAGCGTGGCTGCAATCCAGGGCCGCACACTCGCCATGTAGGCCAGCGTGGGTATCGGCGTACCGCTGCCGGTCATGATCAGCGCCACGTCGGTTGACGGCAACACCTGGGGCGCGGTCACCGGAGTTCCGCCCGAAATGGCGGGCGGTCCGAAGAGCGACTGGAACGGTGCGAGCAGCGGGGCGAATAACGCCTCGATCGGCGACGGTGCCGCCAGCGCTGCCGCACTGGCCAGCTCGGCTTCCGCGTAGGCAAGGCTGGCCGCGGCCAGGGCACGGTTGAACTCCGCATGGTACGCCGCGGCTTGACCGACGATCTGCTGGTACTCCAGCCCGAACACACCGAACAATTGGGCCGCGGCCTCGGACACCTCGTCGGCAGCTGCGGCCAGCAGACTGGTGGTCGGTCCGGCGACGGCAGCGTTGGCTTCTGCCAGAGCGGTTCGGATACCGGCCAGGTTCTCGGCGGCGGCGGTAATCGATGACGGTTGCACGGTCAGCTGCGACACGGCGAAGTCCCTTCACGGCCAGGGTATTTCGTTGCGGAGCTGAGCTCGATAACCCGGCGCTGAGGACACCAGTGAGCTCGGCACTTGTCAGACTAGAACGGCCAGGTCAACCGCATACTGCTTTTGCCGACTAAATATCCGACGGGATCTTTCAGGCGAAAAGGGACTGGATGTCGCGGATCGTGTTCACCGCCGCCTCGGCGATCACCAGGACTTCGACGCCGCCGGCCACCGTCGCCAATCCGATGTCGGCGGCAATCGGATAGCCGATCGCATTGATCAGGTTGCCCTGCGCGAGTTGTTCGGTGAACAGTTGCAGGTTGTAGGCGGGCAGCGAGGTCACCATGGACAGCCCGATGTCGGCGGTGGGCAGCAGCACGCTGTAGTTGGTCGAGATGATCGACGCCACCGTGTTGGCGATGGTCGACGGCGACGGCAGCGCGGTCGGGATGGGCAGGTCCAGCGTCGGCACCACGGGCGGCTGGCTGAGCAGCACCTGCACGTCGGAGCTGAAATTGGTGACCCCCTGCTGCACCCCGGCTGTCAGCGCGTTGAAGACAGTGCTTGGAGCCACCTCGGGGAACAGGCCGAACGGGGTTGGTACGTCCGGCGGGCTGGTGGAGTAGCCATAGGCCGGGTCGCCATAGCCGAGGTTGACGATCGCCCGCGTAGTCGGCTCCAGCAGATTGGCCAACGGATTGCCGATGCCGGGTATCGCGCGCAGCGGTTGGAGCAGGGGCAGGTGTTCGGTCGGGATGATGTAGTACTCGGTGTTGCCGGTATAGCCCGGCGACGGCGTCAATTGAATGGCGTTCGCGACCTGCGCCTGCGTCAGCGACAAATACGTCGGGTGGACATAGATGATGCCGGCGATCGCATTGAGGTCGGCGACGATGTTCAGCGGGTACTTGGGGAAATCGGCGAAGCCGTCGTATTCCAGTGTGTAGATCTTGGTCGGGTAGATGGTGTCCGACGGGGTGGAGCCGTAGAAGTCCAGGCCCAGACTCGTCATCGACAGGCCCGGGAAGCGGGACAGCAGACCGCCATTCGGATTCATCTCGTTGCCGGCCAACAGGAAGTTGAGTTCCCCCGCCCCCGGCGGGTTGGCTCCGAAACTCGTCAGACCCGCAGCGAGATTCCGCATGTACAACGACGAGATGACCGCGCTCTGCGAAACCCCGAAAACAGTGACGGTCCTTCCCTGCTGGATCTGCTCGAAGACGGCGTTGTCGAGAATGGTCAGTCCCAGATCGACTGACTTGTTGAAGTACAGGCTCCTGACTCCGGTCAGCGGATACAGCTCCTCAGGAGTGTTGAGTCCGCGCAGTAGGCCGGTGGCGCCGACATAGAGGTCGTTGGCCTTCTGGATGAACTGTGACGTGACGATCGGGACCCCGGTCCCGCTCATGAACAGCGACACGTCGTTGGGAACCCAAGGCAGGGCCGCGGCCGACGCCACCTCGGTGGTGGAGTACGCCGTCGCCGCTGCGGTTATTGTCCGCTGGAATTGGTTCTGATATCCGGTCAGCTGCGTGAGGAGGTCCTGGTACTCGCGCCCGAACGCGCCGAAGAAATTCGCGACGGCCGCGGACACCTCGTCGGCGGCCGCCGCCAGCAGGTTCGAGGTGGGCGCAGCCGCGGCGGCGCTGGCGGCGCCGATCGCGGAGCCGACCTCTGCCACCTGCGCGGCCGCCACCGTGACGATTTCCGGCTCAACGAATAGATACGACAAGGCCACACCCTTTCCCGACCGTCAGGCTGCGCTGACCCCTGAACCCAGGCGCAAGCGTAGGGGGAACACCCGGAAACATCGGCGTTTTACGGTGATTTGTTGCTGCGCAACCGAATTGAGATCAACGCCCGGCCGGTCTCAGAAGGAGAGACTCTGCAGGTCCTGAGCAATTTCCGCCGCCGCTTCCACCACCGCGATGAATTCGATCATGCCGCCCAGCGCCGCCAATCCGGCCGTCGCCGCCAGTGGAAGTTCGATCGCTTCCCTGATGTTGCCCTGCAGTAGTTGGCTCACGAACAGGGTCGCGTCGTAGGCCGGCAGGGTGGTGGCGAACGCGGTGGCCAGGTCGGCCGTCGGCAGCAGCACCGAGTAGCCGGTGGACACCACGGAAGCGAACGTGTTGGCGATGTTCACCGGGGTCGCCGGCACCCTCGGCGGCGGGTCCGGCAGGTAGGCCTGGATCAGCGGCGGGAACGCGGGGGTGGGGATCACCGGCGGCGTGCTGAGCGCAACCGGCAACGCGGCGGCAAAGTCGTTGATGCCCTGGTTGGTCCCGGCGACCAGGGCATCGAAGATGACGCCGGGCGGCACGTTGGGGAACAGTCCGAACGGGGTGGGTACGTTGGCCGGGCTGGTGGAATAGCCGTAGTTCGGGTCGCCGTACCCGAGGTTGACGAAGACCTTCAGGTCGGGTTGCACCAGGGCCGCCAGCGGCGGGCCGATCACCGGGATCGCCCGCACCGGGTCCAGCAGCGGCAGATCGGGATGCGGGATGATGTAGTACTCGTTGTTCGTCGGACCCTCGGTCGGCAGCAGAATGGCCGAATCTATCTGGGCCTGGGTCAGATCCGCGTACGTGGTGTGCACCGTGAGGATGCCGAACACCGCGTTGATGTCGGCCAGGATGTTCAGCGGGTAGCGCGGAAAGTCGGCGAAGCCGTCGTATTCCAGCGTGTAGGTGGTCGTCTGATAGGGGCCGTCGGGGGTGGCGCCGTAGAACGGCAGGCCGATGGTGGAGATGTTCAAGCCCGGGATGCGGGCCAGGATCCCGCCATTGGGGTTCATCTCGTTGCCGGTGAGGACGAAGTTGATCAGGTCCGGGTTCGGCATGTTCGGACCCAGCGAGATGTAGTGCTGCATCAGCAGCGACGAGATGATGGCGCTCTGGGAGTAGCCGAAGACGGTGACGTGGTTTCCGGCGGCGAGTTGCTCCGAGACGGAGGCATTGAGAATCTCCAACCCCTGCTGCACGGAGGTGGCCAGCGGCAGCGACCGCACGCCGGTGATGGGGTAGAGCTGCTCGGGTGTGGCCAGCGGTATCTTGACGGCAGGCGGGTTGAAGGGCGCCACGAACAGGTCATAGACGGCATTGACGTACGTGGGTCCCGGTATCGGCGTGCCGGTCCCGCCCATGATGATCGCCACATTCCCGATCGGGACGGCCGGGCCGGTCGGCGGGTTGGGGAGCCCACCCGTCGCGCCCTGGACCAGCTGAGCGACATTGATCGCCTCGGCGTTGGTGTAGTACGCCACGGTGGCGTTGAGCCGCTGCACGAATCCGTCGTAGAGCAGGCCGAAATTGGCGCTGACAGTTTGGAATTCGAGCCCGAAGCCACCGAAGAAGTTGGCGATGGCGGCCGACACCTCGTCCGCCGCGGCGGTCAGGATGCCGGTGGTCGGTGCAGCGGCGAGCGTGGCGGCATCCCCGACGGCCGAGCCGATCCCGGCCAACTCGGTTGCGGCTGCAGTCAATACGGGCGGTTGTGCGAATACGTGAGACAAGCTGACTCCCTCCTGCGTAGAGGGTAGGGCGAATCCCGCCGGGCTGTCCGGGCTTTGGCCGAGCTCATAGGGAGCTCAGCCCAGCAGCGCACTCCGCAGCCGGGCCACATCGTCCTCGGTGATTCCCGTGTCACGCAGATAACCGTCCAGCGACCCGTGCGACTCGTCGATCGATTGCCATGCCGCCTCGAGGTATTCGGCTCGCACCCCCAGCACCCCGTCGGAGAGCCGGGCTTTGGTGAACGTCTGCACCTCGGGAGTCAGTTCGACGTCGGTGCGCTGCGCGATCATGTCGCTGATCCGGTCGCGCAGCGTGGCGACGGCGTCGTTGCTGCGCAGGTAGTCGGTGATGATGACGTCACGGTCCAGCCCGACCGCCGCCAGGACGGTGGAGACCACGAAACCCGTGCGGTCCTTGCCGGCGAAGCAGTGCGTGAGGACCTGCTGGCCGGAGGCCAGCAGGGTGAAAACCCGGTGCACCGCGCGTTGCGCCCCGTTGCGGGTGGGGAATTGGCGGTATTCGTCGGTCATGTAGCGGACGGCTTTGGCCTCGATGGCCTCGTCCGACTCGTCGGATTCGCCCTCGATCATCAACCGCTTGAATGCCGACTCGTGTGGCGCCTCGTCGTCGGTGCCGGCGTCGGCTGCCTTATCGTCGTCGGCGAGGTCGGGAAACGGCAGCAGGTGGACCTCGACGCCGGCGGGCACGCGTCCCGGACCTCGCCGGGCCACCTCCCGGGCCGCGCGCAGGTCGGCGACGTCGGTGATGCCCAGTTGCCGCAGTATCGCGCGGCCGTCGTCGTCGAGGCTGCTCAGCTCACTGGACCGGAACAACCGGCCCGGACGCAGCGCCGGGACCGTGTCGGAGACGTCGCGAAAATTCCACGCGCCCGGCAATTCTCGCAGGCCGTCAGCCATGGCGGGTGACCGCCGCGGCGAGCGCGGACTGTTCCCCGCCGAGCTCTTTGCGCGCGATGGTGCGCATGTGCACCTCGTCGGGACCGTCGAAGATGCGCATGGCGCGGTGCCAGCCGTACAGCCGGGCCAGTGGCGTGTCGTCGCAGACGCCGGCGGCACCGTGCACCTGGATGGCGCGGTCGATGACGTCGCAGGCCACCTGCGGGGCAACCGCCTTGATCTGTGAGACCAGCAGATGAGCGGCCTTGTTGCCGTGCTGGTCGATGGTCCAGGCCGCCTTCTCGCACAGCAGGCGCGCCTGGTCGATCTCGTTGCGGGACTTGGCGATTGCGTGCTGCACCAGTCCCTGGTCGGCCAGCGGCTTGCCGAATGCAATCCGGGTGTTGGCCCGGTGCACCATCAGCGCCAGCGCCCGTTCGGCGCCGCCGAGGGCACGCATGCAGTGATGGATGCGGCCCGGACCCAGCCGGGCCTGGGCGATCGCGAAGCCCGCGCCTTCCTCACCGAGCAGGTTGGTGGCGGGCACCCGCACGTTGTCGTAGACGATCTCACAGTGCCCGTGCTGGTCCTGCCAGCCGAACACGCCCGTCGAGCGCACCACGGTCACCCCGGGGGTGTCGATCGGGACCAGGACCATCGACTGCTGTTGATGGCTGGCGGCCTCCGGATTGGTGCGGCCCATCACGATCAGGATCTTGCAGCGCGGGTCTGCCGCACCCGACGTCCACCATTTGCGGCCGTTGATCACGTAGTCGGCGCCGTCGCGCACGATCGACGTCTCGATGTTGCGGGCATCGCTGCTGGCCACCGCCGGCTCGGTCATGGAGAACGCGCTGCGGATCTCACCGTTGAGCAGCGGCTCCAGCCAGTCCTTGCGCTGCTGCTCGGTGGCGAACAGGTGCAGCGTCTCCATGTTGCCGGTGTCCGGCGCCGCGCAGTTCAGCGCCTCGGGCGCGATCTCCAGGCTCCAGCCGGTCAGCTCGGCCAGCGGCGCGTACTCCAGGTTCGTCAGTCCGGACTCGGCCGGCAGGAACAGGTTCCACAGGCCACGCTCGCGGGCCTTGATCTTGAGGTCTTCGACCACCGGCGGCACGCTGTGGTCATTGGGGCCGGCTTGGTGCCGGTACCTGTCGTATTCGGCCTCGGCCGGAAACACGTGCTCCGTCATGAAGTCGGACAATTTCTTGTGGTAGTCGCTGCCTTTGGCCGACATCGCGAAGTCCATGACCGCCACGATATGACAATCCGCTCCGCCGCGGGGTAGGGGTACCTCCCGCTGGCGAGCAGACGCAGAATCGCATGTGGCAGGCAGGATTTGTGCGATTCTGCGTCTGCTCGCGGGGGAGAATGGTGGTCATGACCGAGCCCCGCCCGCCGTTTCCGCCGTTCACCGCCGCTACGGCGCAACTCAAAGTGCAAGCCGCGGAGGATGCCTGGAACACCCGCGATCCCGACCGGGTGAGCTTGGCCTACACCGCCGACTCGCAGTGGCGAAACCGCGACGAGCACCTCGTCGGCCACGCGCAGATAGTGGAATTCCTGACCCGCAAGTGGCAGCGCGAACTCGACTATTCGCTGCGCAAGAGCTTGTGGAGTTTCCACGACAACCGCATCGCCGTGCGATTCCAATACGAATGCCGCGACCGCACCGGCCAATGGTTTCGCAGCTATGGCAACGAGTTGTGGGAGTTCACCGCCGACGGTCTGATGGCGCGGCGCGAAGCGAGCATCAACGACGTACCGATCACCGAAGCGCAGCGGCGAATCTTCGGTCCGCGCCCGGCGGTCCAGCACGACAGCGAAATACCGCTCTGGTAGTCGCGTTTCTTGGGCGGCCGAACAGTCCCGTAGGGTGTCTGAGCAATCTAATCGGGGTCCACCCCAACCTATGAGGGAAGTAGATGTACGCGCCATGACAGAAGCGCAGACGGGACTCGTGAAGGTCGGGGTCGTCGCCGAGTCCGGAGTCGACGAGCGCCGGGTCGCGCTGGTCCCCAAGGCGGTCGCAGGACTGGTGAAAAGCGGCGCAGCCGTCGTGGTCGAATCCGGCGCGGGTGAGCGGGCGCTGCTGCCCGACGAGCTCTACACCGACGCCGGCGCCAGCATCGGCGATGCCTGGGCCGCCGACATCGTGGTCAAGGTGGCGCCACCCACCGCCGAGGAGGTCGGCAAGCTGCGGGACGGGCAGACCCTGATCGGTTTCCTCGCGCCGCGTAATGCCGAGAACGCGATCGGTGCCCTCAAGCAGGCCGGGGTGCAGGCGTTCGCACTCGAGGCGATCCCGCGCATCTCGCGTGCCCAGGCCATGGATGCGCTGTCGTCGCAGGCCAACGTCGCCGGCTACAAAGCCGTGCTGCTGGCCGCCTCGGAGTCCACCCGATTCTTCCCGATGTTGACCACCGCGGCGGGCACCGTGAAGCCGGCGACCGTGCTGGTGCTAGGCGTCGGGGTAGCCGGACTGCAGGCGTTGGCCACAGCCAAGCGGCTGGGCGCCCGGACCACCGGGTACGACGTGCGTCCCGAGGTGGCCGACCAGGCGCGCTCGGTGGGCGCCCAGTGGCTCAACATCGGCATCGACGCGGCCGGCGAGGGCGGGTACGCCCGCGAACTCACCGACGAAGAACGCGCCCAGCAGCAGAAAGAGCTGGAGAAGGCGATCAGTGGTTTCGACGTGGTGATCACCACCGCGCTGGTTCCGGGCCGCCCGGCGCCGCGCCTGGTGACCGCTGCTGCGGTTGAGGCGATGAAGCCCGGCAGCGTGGTGGTGGACCTGGCCGGCGAGACCGGCGGGAACTGCGAGCTCACCGAGCCGGGGCAGACCGTGGTCAAGCACGACGTGACGATCGCGTCGCCGCTGAACCTGCCGGCCACCATGCCCGAGCACGCCAGCGAACTGTTCAGCAAGAACATCACCGCGCTGTTGGAGCTGCTGATCAAGGACGGCAAGCTGGCGCCGGACTTCGACGACGAGGTCGTCGCAGGCTCGTGCGTGACCCGAACCACCGGGGAGGACTCCTAGATGTACGACCAGCTGTTGGCCAACCTGGCGATCCTGGTGCTCGCCGGGTTCGTCGGATTTGCGGTCATCTCCAAGGTGCCCAACACCTTGCACACGCCGCTGATGTCGGGCACCAACGCCATTCACGGCATCGTGGTGCTCGGTGCGCTGCTGGTGCTGGGTGAACTGCCCGCCGACGCCGGCTGGGGGGTGCGGGCGATCGCGTTCGTCGCGCTGATCTTCGGCACCCTGAACGTGATCGGTGGCTTCCTGGTGACCGACCGGATGCTGGGCATGTTCAAGTCGCGCAAGCCCGCGCCCGACAAGGAAGCCGTCAAATGAGCGCGCAGAACGTCAACTACGGCGTGGACGTCCTCTATATCGCGGCGTTCGCGTTGTTCATCTACGGCCTGTCCGGCCTGACCGGCCCGAAAACCGCGGTGCGCGGCAACTGGATCGCCGCGGTCGGTATGGGCATCGCTGTGGTCGCGACGCTGATCAAGGTGCGCGACACCGCGCCGTTCAACTGGATACTGATCGCCGCGGGCTTGACCATCGGCGTGGTGCTGGGTGTGCCACCCGCCAAGAAGACCAAGATGACCGCGATGCCGCAGCTGGTGGCGCTGTTCAACGGCGTCGGCGGCGGCACTGTCGCCTTGATCGCCTGGTCGGAATTCATTGAGACCAAAGGTTTCTCGGTCTTCCGGCCGGACCAGTCGCCGACCGTCGCGCTGGTCGTCGGATCACTGTTCGCCGCGATCATCGGGTCGGTGTCGTTCTGGGGTTCGCTGGTGGCGTTCTTGAAGCTGCAGGAGTCGATCCCCAAGAACGTGGAGAAGCGGCTGGTGGCGTCGGCCAAGCTCTTCCAGCTCTCCAACATCGTGCTGTTGTTCGGCGCGGTCGGCGTTGCGGTCTACCTCGGGCTGACCCCGGGCCGGCCGGTCTGGTGGATCCTGTTGGTGTTGGCCTTCGCGGGCGTGATGGGGCTGTTCGTGGTGTTCCCGATCGGCGGCGCGGACATGCCGGTGGTGATCTCGCTGCTCAACGCGATGACCGGATTGTCGGCGGCTGCTGCGGGTCTGGCGCTGAACAACACCGCGATGATCGTCGCCGGCATGATCGTGGGCGCCTCGGGTTCGATCCTGACCAACCTGATGGCGGTCGCGATGAACCGATCCATCCCGGCGATCGTGTTCGGCTCGTTCGGCGGTGACGGCGGCGCGGCGGCCGGTCCGGGCGGCGAGCAGGGCACCGTGAAGTCCACCTCCGCAGCCGACGCCGCGATCCAGATGGCCTACGCCAATCAGGTGATCGTGGTGCCGGGTTACGGGCTCGCGGTCGCGCAGGCCCAGCACGCGGTCAAGGAGATGGCGTCGCTGCTCGAGGCCAAGGGCGTCGAGGTGAAGTACGCGATCCACCCGGTGGCCGGCCGGATGCCGGGCCACATGAACGTCCTGCTGGCCGAAGCCGACGTCGAGTACGACGCGATGAAGGAGATGGACGACGTCAACGGCGAGTTCAGCCGGACGGATGTCGCGATCGTGATCGGCGCCAACGACGTCACCAACCCGGCGGCGCGCAACGACGCGTCCAGTCCGATCTACGGGATGCCGATCCTCAACGTGGACGAGGCCCGTTCGGTGATCGTGCTCAAGCGTTCGATGTCATCGGGTTACGCCGGCATCGAGAACCCACTGTTCTTCGGTGACAACACCACGATGCTGTTCGGGGACGCGAAGAAATCGGTGACCGAGGTCGCCGAGGAACTGAAAGCGCTGTAGCTCTAGACGGGCGGGTAGGCCGGCGGCGGGTAGCCGTTGCCGGACTCCACCCCGCGCAAACCCCAGGTCAGATAGCTGAAGAAGAACTCGATCTCGTCGCTGCCGTCGTAGTCAGGAGTGGGGTCCATTCCTTCGCCTCTCTCGTCGCGACTGGGTCCGAAAATCGAGTCTAGTCCCATCCGGGTCGCAGCGACAGGCGGCATCGCCCGTAAACTGTCCAACCAGTTGATTGGTAAATGTCGCGCCGGGTGCTGTTCGACCGGGGCGGCAGTGACGAATAGCGAGTACCGATGCCGTCCGAAACTGGCCTGACACGCCGCGAAGAGTTGCTGGCCGTTGCGACCAAGCTGTTCGCCGCCCGTGGCTATCACGGCACCCGGATGGACGACGTCGCCGACGTGATCGGCCTGAACAAGGCGACCGTCTATCACTATTACGCCAGCAAGTCGCTGATCCTGTTCGACATCTACCGTCAGGCGGCCGAGGGCACCCTGGCCGCGGTGCACGACGATCCGACCTGGACCGCCCGGGAAGCGCTGTACCAGTACACCGTCCGGCTGCTGATGGGCATCGCCAGCAACCCGGAGCGGGCCGCGGTGTACTTCCAGGAACAGCCCTACATCACCGAGTGGTTCACCAGCGAACAGGTGGCCGAGGTCCGCGAGAAGGAAGCCCAGGTCTACGAGCACGTGCACGGCCTGATCGACCGGGGGGTCGCCAGCGGCGAGTTCTACGAGTGCGACTCGCACGTGCTGGCGCTCGGCTATATCGGGATGACGCTGGGGAGCTACCGCTGGTTGCGGCCGAGTGGACGGCGGTCGGCCAAGGAGATCGCCGCCGAGTTCAGCACGGCGCTGCTGCGCGGTCTGATTCGCGACGAGGGGATCCGCACCACCGCTCCGCTGGGACCGTGACCGTCCTGCTCAGTTGAAGATCGGCGGGATGATGTGCAGGACGTTGCCCAGCGCGCCCCCGACCGTCGACAGCAGCGTCACCGGCGGCTGGCTGAACTGCGGACCGAGGTAGAAGTTCAGGCCGGGGTTGGTCGAGGGGACCCAGGGATAGGCGTCCGGGAAGTGCTCGGGACCCCAGAACCCGGCCTCCACGCCGATCTCCACCGCCGCGCCGTAGGGGCCCATCCACAGACTCTGGCCCAGGTGGTACGCGACGGCAAACGGGTTCGGGATGTTGATCAACCCGGCCGGAGTCGGCAGGTCGGCGTAGCCGTAGTCGGAATAGCCCAGGTCGACCATCACTCGCAGGGCCGGCTGGAAGATGTCGGCGATCGGCGGACCGGCGTAGGGGATGTCGCGGATCGGTTGTAGCAGCGGCAGATCCTGCGTCAGGAACATGTAGTACTTGGTGGCACCGTCGTAGCCGGGCGAGGTGGGCAGCTGGACCGCGTCCAGAGGATTCAACGTCGGGTACTGGTTGTGCACGTAGAAGTAGCCCATCAGCGCGTTGACGTCGGCCAGGATATTGGTCGGGTACTGCGGCGCATGCGCGACGCCGTCGTATTGCGCGGTGTAGATCAGGGTCTCGTACGGGTTGTTGGCCGGCGTTGCGCCGTTGAACGGCACGTCCAGGATGGGCAGGTAGAAGCCGGGGAAGCGGGCCAGCAGGCCCCCGTTCGGGTTGTTTCCGGCTGCCGCCATGATGAACGACAGCTCATCGTGGTACGGCGAGCCGTTCGCCATGAGGTTCAGGATCTCGTTGTTGATGATCGACGCGCTCTGCGAATAGCCGAACACGACGGGACTGTTGCCGAAACCGATCTGCGATTGGATCGCGCTGTGCAACGCGGCGACACCTTTGGCGACCGACTGGCTGTACGTCATGGTGCCGATGTCGGGGGTGACCGGCCAGAACTGTTGCGGAGTGAGTAAGCCGAAGGAAGGTACGCCCGAATAAAGTCTGCTGAGCCAATTCGTGCGGATGTCGTCGATGTACTCCTGAATGGGCAGCGGATTGTTGGTGCCGCCCATGATCAGCGCGACGTTGGTGGCTGCCGCCGGCAGCGCCGCTCCCGTCGTGGGGCCGACCAGTGCCTGGACCGCCGCAGCCTCGGCCTGTGCGTAGGCATTGCTGGCTGCGGCCAGCGTGCGGGTGAATTCGCTCTGGAAGGCGCCCAGCTGGCGCACGACTGCCTGGTATTCGGCGCCGTAGGCGTTGAACAGCGCGCTGACGGCGGCCGAAACTTCATCACCGGCCGCGGCGAGCAGTCCCGACGTGGGGCCGGCGGCTGCGGCGTTGGCCGCCTGGATGGCCGCGGCGATGCCGTCTACGTCGGTGGCCGCAGCTGCGAGCGTGTCGATCGTGGCAAGCAAGTAGGACATTTCCCCCGTCCTTCCCCTACCCGAGACCGCGGGTAGTAGGCACCCACAGAGGGTAGAACGGTGCCGCCGGGTATTTCGGCGTTTCGCGACAGCAGTGCCATCGGAACCCCTTCAAAAATTATGGACTACTGTCTGGAAAAGTTCGGATCTCTTCTGGGCCCTACGGACGGAAGGACAGTCATGGCGATTCGTGTCGCCCATGTCGGCACCGGAAATGTCGGCGGGTTGGCGCTGGCCGGACTCATCACCAATCCGACGTTCGAGTTGACCGGGGTATGCGTGTCCAATCCGGGAAAAGTCGGTAAGGATGCCGGCGAACTCTGCGGAGTCGGCCTGGACGCCCCGGCGGAGACCGGGATCAAAGCCGTCGACGACCTCGACGCACTGCTGGCCACCCGACCCGACTGCATCGTGTACTGCGCCATGGGTGACACCCGGTTGCCGGACGCGATGGCCGACGTGATGAACATCCTGGCCGCCGGGATCAACGTCGTCGGGTCGTCGCCCGGGCTGCTGCAGTACCCGTGGGGCGTGATGCCCGAGAAGTACATCGGTCGGGTGGAAGCCGCTGCGCAGCAAGGCAATTCGAGTATTTTCATCACCGGCGTGGACCCTGGCTTCGCCAACGACCTGGTCCCGTTCGCACTGGCCGGCACCTGCCAGCGCATCGAGCAGGTGCGGTGCATGGAGATCCACGACTATGCCAGCTACAACGGCGCGGAAGTGATGCACTACATGGGGTTCGCCCGGCCCATGGACGAGATTCCGATGCTGCTGCAACCGGGTGTGCTCAGCATCGCCTGGGGAACCGCGATCCGACAGTTGGCGGCCGGCCTGGGCATCGAGGTCGACGAGATCACCGAGTCCTACCAACGTGAACCGGCGCCGGAGGACTTCGACATCGCCGTCGGCCACGTGGCCGAGGGCACCGTCGCGGTCCTGCAGTTCGAGATACGCGGCCTGGTCAAGGGACACCCGGCCATCGTCATCGAGCACATCACCCGGCTGCGTCCGGATCTGCGGCCGGATCTTCCGCAGCCCGCCGCGGGCACCGGCTCGTACCGGGTCGAGATCACCGGCGAACCGTCGTACGCCGTGGACATCGTGCCGACCAGCCGCAAGGGCGACCACAACCACGCCGCGATCGCCGGCGCTGCCGGCCGCATCGTCAACTCCATCCCGGATGTGATCGCCGCCCCACCCGGCATTCGGAACACGCTGGACCTGCCGCTGGTCACAGGCACCGGCCTGTTCGCGCCGCCGGATCCAGTCGCCACATAACCGAAAGGACTCTCAATGGAACGACCGGGACGGGTCGAGGGCAAGGTCGCGCTGATCAGCGGCGGCGGCCGCGGAATGGGTGCCGAGGACGCGCGGCTGCTGGCCGCCGAAGGCGCCAAGGTGGTGATCGGCGACATCCGAGACGACGAGGGCAGCGCACTGGCCTCCGAAATCAACGAAGCAATCGGTGACTCGGCGCGCTACGTCCACCTCGACGTCACCCAACAGGACCAGTGGGAAGCGGCGGTCGCCACCGCGACCGGCGAATTCGGGAAGCTCGACGTGCTGGTCAACAATGCCGGCATCGTCGCGGCCGGGCCGTTGCGCGCGTTCCGGATGGACAAGTGGCAGCAGGTGCTCGACGTCAATCTGACCGGCACCTTCCTGGGCATGCGCGCGGCCGTCGACCCGATGACCGAGGCCGGCGGCGGGTCCATCATCAACGTGTCCTCGATCGAAGGGATCCGGGGCGCGCCGATGGTGCATCCGTACGTCGCGTCCAAGTGGGCGGTGCGGGGCATCACCAAGTCGGCGGCACTGGAACTGGCGCCGCTCAACATCCGGGTGAATTCGCTGCACCCCGGCTTCATCCGCACCCCGATGACCGCCCACCTGCCCGAGGACATGGTCACCATTCCGCTGGGACGTCCCGCCGAGGCGCGCGAAGTGGCGACCTTCGTGGTGTTCCTGGCCAGCGACGAGGCGTCCTACGCGACGGGCAGCGAGTTCATCATGGACGGCGGCTTGGTGACCGACGTGAACCATAAAGATTTCAGCGCTGGATGACCGCGGCGGGTCTGGCCGGCGCGTTGCGGGATGTGGTGGGCGCCAATCACGTCGTCACCGATCCCGACGTGCTCGCCGGTCGCAGCGTCGACCACACCGGACGGTACCGCGGTCGTGCCAGCGCGCTGGTACGCCCGGGTTCGGCCGACGAGGTCGCGCAGGTGCTGCGGGTGTGCCGCGATGCCGGCGCCTTCGTGACCGTGCAGGGTGGCCGGACCTCGCTGGTGGCCGGCGCCGTTCCCGAGCACGACGACGTGTTGTTGTCCACCGAAAGGCTCTGTGCCGTAGGTGATGTCGACTCGTCGGAACGCCGGGTGGCGGCCGGTGCCGGAGCCACCCTGGCGGCGGTGCAGCAGGCCGCTTCGGCGGCGGGCCTGGTGTTCGGCGTCGACCTGGCGGCCCGCGCTACCGCGACCGTCGGCGGGATGGCTTCGACGAATGCCGGCGGGTTACGCACGGTGCGCTACGGCAACATGGGCGAGCAGATCGTCGGTCTGGACGTGGCGCTGCCCGACGGGACAGTGCTGCGCCGGCACAGCCGGGTGCGCCGGGACAACACCGGTTACGACCTGCCCGCGCTGTTCGTCGGCGCCGAAGGCACCCTGGGCGTCATCACCGCGCTGGACCTGCGGCTGCACCCGACCCCGGCGCACCGGGTGACGGCGGTCTGCGGGTTCGACGATCTCGCGGAGCTGGTCGACGTTGGCCGGCAGTTCGCCGAGGTCGACGGGATCGCCGCGTTGGAGATGATCGACGGCCGGGCCGCCGCGCTGGTCCAGTCCGAGCTCGGGGTGCCTCCGCCGGTGCCCGGTGACTGGTTGCTGCTGGTGGAGTTGGCCGCCGACCACGATCAGAGCGAGCGGTTGGCTGAGTTGCTCGACGGAGTGCGGTTGTGCGGGGAGCCGGCGGTGGGCGTGGATGTGGCTGCGCAGCAACGGTTGTGGCGTGTCCGGGAATCACTGGCCGAGGTATTGGGCGGGCACGGGCCGCCGCTGAAGTTCGACGTGTCGCTGCCGTTGTCGGCGATCTCTGATTTCGCCTGTAGGGCAGTGGAGTTGGTGACCGGTTCGGTTTCCGAGGCGCTGCCGTTGCTGTTCGGCCACGTCGGCGAGGGCAACCTGCATTTCAACGTGTTGCGCTTTCCGGCGGACCGCGAGGACGAGCTGTATGCGCAGATGATGGACCTGGTCGCCGGGTGCGGTGGCAACGTCAGCTCCGAGCACGGGGTCGGCACCCGCAAGCGGCCGTATCTGGGTATGTCCCGCGAGGCGGCGGATATCGCGGCGATGCGGACGTTGAAGGCGGCGTTGGACCCGACGGGTTATCTCAATGCGGCGGTGCTGTTCTCGCGCGAGCAGACGTAAAAGCCCCTAAAAAGCGCCCCCTCAGGGGGCTTTTGCGTCTGCTCGCGCACCGAGGTTGCCGGGCTAGTCGCTGTTCTTGATGCCGACGGCGTGCCGCAACTGCGCCAGGAACTGGTCGGCGTCGTCGCTGCGAACCACGTAGTGCGAGATGGCAATTCGGATCACCGTCGCCGCCTTCACCGCGGCATTGGGTCCCGGGATGAGTCGTTGCAGACCGGCGCGCATCTCCGGGATCACCCCGCCCATTTGGGAGATGACGTGCTCGGGTTCGATGTCGACCATCCGCACCCCGGAGTAGGAGTACTGGAAGTCGACGATGAATCGCATTGCGGCGTCCAGCCTTTCGACGCCCCTGAGCCCGGCGGTGGCCTTGGCTATCCCTCGTTCGAAGACCTCCCGCTCGTAGCGGGAGAACGCCGACATCAGTTCTTCTTTGGACGCGAACCAGCGGTACAGCGTCGGTCTGGATACCCCCGCCTGGGCGGCGACCTCCGACAGGCTGAGTTTGGTCTTGCCGCTGCGAGCGAGCACTTCCGCGGTGGCGGCCAGGATGCGCAGGCGCGTGGAACTGTCGGACTCGAAGGTGTCCGTCTCGGAGGCTTGAGTCATGGCTACACCTTCGGCGGCTTAGGCGGTCGGGGCCGTACCAGCACCGACTGCTGGATGGCGCCGACCGCACCGGTTTCGTCGAACAATGACCCGATTGTCGTCCCGATGCCGTCGGGTCCGTAACTGGTCTCCGCTCGAATCCCGATCCAGTCCCCGGCAGGCACCCGGAACACGTGCACCGCCAGATCGGTGTTCAGGAAAGTCCACTTGCTGATGTCCAGCGTGCTGCCGATCCCGTTGGCGCAGTCGGCGACCGCGAACAGCCGCTCCAACGGCGTCATCGCTTCACCGGCGACCAGGTCGGCGATCGGTCTGATCCACGACTCGCCGCCACCGGGAGCCAGTGGCTCGGTCAACCAGAGCCACTCCAGGCTGTGCACGTAGTTGCGGTCCCACCCCTGCGCCTTCATGTTGCGTTCGCGGGCCTCGGACACCGGGCGCGGCAGCGGGGTCGAGGCGTGGGCGATGGCCCCGGTGTCGAGTTGCTGCAGCCGCCAGCCACTGGCGCGGGCGACCGGCCGGGGCTGCCCGTCGGGGCCCGGCGCCAGCATCTCGGCGGTCACCAGTTCGATCTGCCTGCCGCCGCGCTCGATGCGCGACCGCACCCACAGGTCGCCGTCGGCGGGCACCGGGCCGAGCAGGTCGACGACGACGCGACTGAGCCGGGTGTCGTCGCGCGCCGCGCAGCGCTCCAGGGCGCGCACCAGCAACGCCGACACCGGCGCGCCGTGCTGGATGGTGGCCGACCAGGTACCGCGGGAAAGATCGGTGGCACGGAATTTTTCGCCGTGCGTGTCATCGCCTATCAGCTCGTAGTACGAGTCGGACATTCACCCACCTTTCGTGTCACGGCAGACCTTACGTTCAGGGCAGGCCGGGAACCTCGACCCGCACGGCGTCCAGCCGCGACAGCCGGGTGCCCACCAGGCGCTGGGGATAAGCATCGGTGCTCGACAGCAGAAACAGCGTGCGTCGCTCCGGGCCGCCCAGCGCGCAGGCGATGGCCACCCGACCGTCCATGTCGATGCGGTCGGTCACCTCGCCGCCGTCGATTATCCGCTCGAACTGATGCGCCAGCGTCATGGCCGCCCACACCCCGCCCTGCGCGTCCAGCGCGATACCGTCCGGCGGCCCGTCCAGGTTGTCGGCGAAGATCCGGCGGTCGTGCAGTGCACCGTCGTCCCCGATGCGGTACGCGGTCAACCGCCGGCCAACCGACTCGGCGACGATCAGGGTCTTGCGGTCTTCGGTGATGACCATCCCGTTGGGGAAGTCGAGATCGTCGGCGACGACGACGGCGCGGCCGTCCGGATCGAGGCGGATGATCAGCCCGCCTTCGAATGCCTGGGATCCGATGTAGGCGCGTCCCGCGTGATCGACCACCATGTCGCCGAGGCCGGCCGGCGCGAGCTTCGTCAGGTCGGCGATCGGGACGACCGTCTCGCCGTCGTAGCTCAGCACCACCCGATCGTCGGCCGACACGATCAGCAGCGAACCGTCGGGGCGAAAGCCCAAGCCGGAGGGCGTGCGGCCCGGCAACGGCACCGTGGTCAGGGAGCCGCGCAGGTCCGCAGTGTGGACCGCTTCCCCGAGCATGTCGGAGAACCAGAGCAGGCCCTCGAACCAGCGCGGACCCTCGCCGAAGCAAAAGCCGTGGGCGAGCGGGGGCGCTGCCGTCGTGCCTTTACAAATCACTGCAGAAGTGTCATGCAACGCGGGCGTTGCTGTCAACGTACCGTACCGCGACGGACCCTTATCTAGCTTTACAAACAATACGCAAAATGTCACGCTGGGCGGGAGCTGCCGGAGCAAGGGGTGAACGCGTTGACGACAGAATCGGACCAGGCCCAATGGTCGGTCGCGGGCCTACTGGATCTTTTCGCGGTGCAGGCCATTGACGGTGTCGATCGCTATGCCGCGGAGACCGGACTGCCCGGACAGGACGGCCGCCAGGTCGTGGAAGGCACTCAGGTGGTGGCCCAGGCGATCGTGGCCGCGGCCACCCGGTTCCAGGGCAAGTCGGTGCGCTCGGCGCATGCGGTCTTCGCCCGCGCGATCATGGTCGGCCCGCCGGTCGAACTCGTCCTCGACGTACTCAACGAGGGACGGTCGACGGCCACCGCGGTGGTCTCGGTGTACCAGAACCAGAAGCGCTGCGTCGTGGTCACGGTGCTGACCGATGTGCCGACCGACGACGTGATTCGCCACCATCAGCCGCGACCCGAGGTGGCCGCGCCTGCGGACGCGAACGTGTCGCAGATGCCGATGATCGGGCGGCAACTGCGGCTCGTTGACGTGGTCGACGTCAACAGCCCCGACGAGGTCGGGCCGCCGGAGCTGTACGCCTGGCTGCACTACGATCCGATCCCGGAGCGCGACGACCTGGCCAAGGCATTGCTCGCGTATTTCACTGGCCACCTAGGGATTTCGACGACCATGCGCGCCCACGAGGGCATCGGCACCGCCCAGGCGCACCTGACGGTCTCCACCGCACCGATGTCGATCTTCGTTTCGTTCCATGAACCGGTGCGCTGGGACGGCTGGCTGCTCTACACCCATGAGAGCACCCAGGTTGGTGCCGGGATGTCCTACGTGCGCGGCACGGTGCACACCGAAGACGGCGAGCTGCTGTGTTCGTTCGCCCAGGAGGCGTTGATCCGCCCGCTGCGCACCAGCGACACCTCGATCGATGCCCGGGCGCGGTTCTGATTCCCATGCGGTTCACCGTCACGCACCCGATGCACAGCCATCCCTACAATCCGGAGCTGATCACCGGCGCCGGTATCGCGACGGTGGCCGCGGCCGCCGAGCAGGCAGGTCTGCACGGATTCGGATTCACCGACCACCCGGCGCCGTCGGAGCGCTGGCTGCAGGCCGGCGGTCACGACGCGCTGGATCCCTTTGTCGCACTGGGTTATGCGGCGGCCCGGACCACCACGCTGCGGCTGATCCCGAACATCGTGGTGCTGCCCTACCGGAATCCGTTCGTGGTGGCCAAGTCCGGGGCGACGCTCGACGTGCTGTCGGGGGGTCGTTTCACGCTGGCGGTGGGGGTCGGTTACCTCAGGAAGGAGTTCGCCGCGCTGGGTGTGGATTACGACGAGCGTGCGGCATTGTTCGAAGAAGCGCTCGATGTCATCCGCACCGTCTGGACCTCCGACGATATCTCCTACGAGGGTAGGCATTTCACCGCCCGGGGCATCACCGCGCATCCGCGCCCGGTCAGTCATCCGCACCCACCGATCTGGGTGGGCGGCAATACCACCACGGCCCGCCAGCGGGTGGCTCAGTACGGCGATGGCTGGTGTCCGTTCCCGGCACCGGCGGGTCTGGCCCGCACCGCGGGCACCGCCTCCATCGACTCCGTGGACAAGCTCGCCGCGGGCATCGACGATTTGCGGCGCAGGTGCGAATCCCTGGGCCGCGACTGGTCGACGGTGGACGTGACCTTCACCAACTTCGACGGCGGCAATCCGGCCACCGATGACTTCAATGCCGACGCCTACCTTGCCGGTCTGGAAAAGCTTGCCGCACTGGGCGTTACCTGGACCACGGTGCACCTGCCCGGCGACAGCCTGACGCACATCCTGGAAACCATCGACCGGTTCCGCTCTTCGGTGATAGATGTGATCTGAATGGACTTCTCCCGGGTAGCGCTGTCTGACGACGACCAGGCCTTCTACGACCGGACGCGTGCCCTGGTGACTTCGCTGGTCACCGACGAGGTGTTGCGCCGCAATCGTGAATTCGGCGAAAACTTCGACGAGAAGGTACATCTGGCGCTCGGCGAGGCGGGGTATCTGGCCGCTGACTGGAACGAGGAGTCCGACGGGGGATTCAGCCCGGTCCGCAGGCGGATCTTCAACCTGGAGATCGCGCGGGCGCACACCCCGTGGTACCACTGGGGCACCACCTCGGTGGTCGCTCACCTGGTGCAGCAGTTCGGAGCCCCGGAACTCGCCGAAAAGGTCTTGCCCGGTGTGCTTTCCGGCCACATCCGGTTGTGTCTGGGTTACACCGAGCCCGAAGGTGGTTCGGACGTCGCCACCTGTAAAACCCGCGCGGTGCGGGACGGCGAGGGTTGGATCATCAACGGCTCCAAGATGTTCACCTCGAACGCGCAGAACGCGAAATACGTCTTCCTGCTCACCAACACCGACCCGCAAGCGCCGAAACACCAGAGCCTGACCATGTTTCTGGTGCCGCTGGACACCCCGGGCATCGAGATCCAGGGCATCCGGACCCTGGACGGCGACCGCACCAACATCGTCTACTACAGCGATGTGCGGGTCGATGACGTCTACCGGATCGGCGAGGTGAACGGCGGCTGGACGGTGATGCGGGCCGCCCTCGACTCCGAACACGGCCTGACCGAGGCAGGGGACCACGGCCTGCAGGATGTCGCGGCGATGGTGATGCAGGGCATGCTGATGGCCGAAGCGCTGGACGGCGTTGCGGCGCACGTGGATGTGGACGACGACGCGGTGGCATACCGGCTCGGACGCAGTTGCGCCCAGATAGAGGCGGCGCTGTCCACCCCGGGGATGTACGGACGGGTGGCGATCGCGCAGACCATGCGGGACGTCTCCCGGGATCTGATGGAGCTGCTGGGCCCGGCGTCGGTACTGCCGACCGGCACTAAAGGGTCGCCCGATGACGGCGCGACCGAACAGGTTGCGCGGCTGGCGGTGCCGGTCGGGATCTACGGCGGATCCCTGGAGGTGTTCCGCAACATGATCGCCCAGCACGAACTCCGGCTGGGCCGGCCTGCCTACGGGAGTTCGGCTTCGACGTCGGCCTGAGTGGCGTCAAAGCTGAAAAATCCCTTGATGGGCGAGGTTTCGGGCATCGGGTCCTCGTAGCTCCACGCTAGTTCTTTGCCGGCCGCTGCCCAGTACGTCGCGAACCCTTTGTAATTGCAGTAGGTGGACGTGTCGGTCTTGTGCAGCAGGTCGGTGCGCACATGCTGTGGCGCCACGTAAAGCCGTGGCGGCAAAGCTGTTTCGAAGACCACAGTCGTATCGTCGGTATCGGCCAGGACGGTGTCGTCGATGGATACGGTGAGGCGCCGTTTGGTCGGACGGCAGTCGACACGGTGGTACGGGTTCGGCGGGTAATGGACCAGTTTGCGTCCTTCTTCGAACCAGGCGTCGACGGCGTCCCACGGCACGCGCCGGTAACCCGGCGCGTCAGGTTCGGGTTCGCTGGGCAGGTCGGTGACCGCGTCGGCGGGGAAGGCGTAACTGAGCGGGCGGTCGGGCCGGTGCACCAGCAGGGCCTGCTCGGTGTCGATGACGGTGCGGCTGTGCTTGATCGCCAGGATCCGACGCGGATGTGGCTCGATATAAACGACATTGGCGGGAATCGGGGGAACGAAACGTCCGGCCGGATCGCTGCTCAACGGCCCGCGGCCGGTTACCAGACTCATCGGTACAGCGTAGTAACAGGCGCAGCGGGATAACCCGTCCGCGTCGGGGTGCCCGTACTCGTCTGCACCGAGACAGCACACGAGAGATTGTCGGACTGATGCGGCATAATCGAAAGTATGTTCGACGAGCTGCTGGAGATGGGTCCCGATGCCCAGCACCAGCCCGTTCTGCACCTGGGTCAACGACCCCCGCGAACCCGAGGACCTCCCCCCGGCCTGGGCACCACCACCCCGAGCACCACTGCCCGACGAACCACCGTTCTGACGCAGCCGATTAAGGTCCCAGTCATGGCAGGACCGGTAGCAGGCATCAACGTCGTCGAACTCGGAGTGTGGGTCGCTGGGCCCGCGACCGCAGGCATCTTGGCCGACTGGGGTGCCGACGTCATCAAGATCGAACCACCGACCGGCGACCCCGGGCGGCTGTTCGGCCGGATGCTGGGCTGCGACCTCGGCGTGAACCCACCGTTCGAAATGGACAACAGGTCCAAACGGAGCATCGTCCTGGACCTGACGACTGACGCCGGCCGCGACACGGCATTCGAATTACTCGCCGCCGCAGACGTTTTCGTCACCAACGTCCGAACCGCGACGTTGCAGCGGCTGGGACTGGACTACGAGTCGGTGTCGGCGCGCAACCCGAAGTTGGTCTACGGCCTCATCACCGGCTACGGCGAAACCGGGCCGGACGCCGACCGCGCCGCCTTCGACGTGGCCGCGTTCTGGTCGCGCGGCGGTATCGCCCACCTGCTGACCCGGCCCGGCGACACGCCGCCGTTCCAGCGCGGCGGCATGGGTGACCACTCGGCCGGCATGACCCTGGCGGCGGCCGTGTGCGCAGCGTTGGTGGCCCGCGCCCGCACCGGTGAGGGCCAACTGGTCACCACGTCGCTGTACCGCCAGGGCGCCTACACGGTGAGCTTCGACCTCAACACCTATCTGCTCACCGGTCAGCCGATCGCGATCGGACAACGCGCCACCATGGGCAACCCGTGCATGAACAACTACGCCGCAGGCGACGGGCGCCGGTTCTGGATCGTCGGACTGGAAGTCGAGCGGCACTGGCCGGCGCTGTGCCGCGTGGTCGGCAAGGCGGAGTGGCTCACGCAATACCCCAATGCCCGCGCCCGCGCCGACAACGCGGTACAACTCATTGCCGAACTCGACGACATCTTCGCGACCAGGACGCTGGACGAATGGGCCGAACCCTTCGCCGGCGAACCGGACTTCTTCTGGTCGCCGATCAACTCCCTGGAAGACATCGTCGCCGACGACCAGTTCCATGCCGCGGGCGGAATCGTCGACGTGCCGGATGGAGAGGCGACCGTGCCGATGGTGGCCACGCCGGCGGACTTCCACGGTACCCCCTGGTCACCGCGCTGGACGGCCCCTGAGCTGGGGCAGCACACCGCCGAGGTGCTCGCCGAGCTGGCGGTTCGCCGCGACTCCTGAGCCCCACCGGGCGCTTTACAAAACTATGCAAAACTGTCACGCTGTCCACAGCCCATGATTAGCGCGACAGGTACGGATTGATGGTCATCTCAACAATCGATGTGACGAGTGCGGCGCGGCGCCCGCGCGACGACGGCCAGGTCCTGCGGCACCGGCTCGACGTATTGGCCGCCGACGCCAACGATGTGGTGCAGACGGCCGGCGGTTGGCTGTTCGACCGGGTGATGGCCGGTTGGGAAGTCAATGTGATGCTGCCCCAGGGCTACGATTCCCGGCCGCTGCGCATTCTGGGAGTCGAGGTACTGGACCTGGAATCGGACTTCGACATGGCGGGTATGGGTCACGGTCTGGCGGCCAGCGTGGCAGCTCTGACTGCCTACGACTGCGTCCGTGAGGTGGTTCGCCGCGCCCTGGACAAGCAACGCAACCGGGGCACCGAGGTCGCCCTGTGGGGTGAGGGCTGGCCGCTGGGGGTCACTCGTGGGCTGACCAGCACCAGCTATCGGCTCAGCGCCGCTGCCCGCGCGTTCAAGGGGCAGGCGTTACGTGCCGCCGGAATCCCTTGTCTCTCAATAGCTCCCACGGAAAAGTTGCTGACCGACTCGGCCTGGCTGGGTTAGTCGGGGATGAAGAAGTACTACCGGCACACGCTGCTGTACCTGCACGAGACGATCGACCTGGGCTCCGGACGCAGCGACCGCTTCACCGAGGTGTTCACCGACACCTACCAGCCGATGATGCAGGACCTCGGTGCCCGGTTGTTCGCGATCTGGGAATCCACCCCCTTCAACGGCCACTGGCCGCAGGTCACCGTGATCTGGGAGCTCGACGGGTTCTCCGACTACGCACGCATCGGCGCCGCGCAGGCCCGCGGCGGCAGCCACGAGGCGGCGGCCGGCACATGGTCGGCGTTCCTGTCCGACATCGGTGCCAAGGGGGAGGGACGCATCATGTACGCGGGCCCGAGCAACCGGAGTCTGGCGCAACTCACCGAAGCCAATTTCAGTGCATCGCTGGTGATTCAGGAGATCATGCAGACCAAGCCTGGCCGTCAGGACGACTACATCCGCGAACTGGAGCGGCTCTACGTCCCGTGGTCGGAAAGCACCGGCAAACACTGGCTCGGTTCCTTCACCACCACCTTCCGGTTCAACGAGGTGATCCATTACTGGGCGCTCGAAGGCGGCTGGGCGTGCTTCGCCAACCACTACCCGTCGTGGAAGGACAGCCCACCGGCGGAGATCGTCACCTGGATGAGTGTGGCGCCCGCACTGCGCGACGGCTGGGAGGATTCGATCCTGCAGGCGCTACCACCGTCGCCGTTGCGGTGAAGGACTTCCGCTACGACCCCTTCGACCCGCAGGTGATGGCCAACCCTCCCGCCTACTACCGCATCCTGCGCGACGAATACCCGGTGTACTACCTGCCGCAGTGGGATACCTTCGCGCTCTCCCGGTTCGACGACATCTGGCGGGTGCTGGAAGTCAACGACGGCACCTTTGTCGCGTCGGAGGGAACGTTGCCGCCGGCATCGGTGCTGGCCAGGCACAACGACGGGCCGGTCGCCGATCCACCGTTGCATCCCATGCCTTTTCACGCCGTGTTCGACGCCGATCTGTACGGCGAGATCCGCCGTGCGCACTCTGCGCCGTTCCGGCCGCGGTCGGTCACCGCCTTGCAGGACCGCATCCGCGCGCTGGCCAACGAACGCCTCGACCTGCTGCTGCCCCGGGGTGGGTTCGATCTCACCCAGGAGTACGGCGGCATCGTCGCGGCGTCGATGGTGTGCGACTTACTCGGCATCCCAACAGAACTCGCGGCGCAGGTACTGGCGGCGGTCAACGCCGGAAGCCTGGCCCAGCCCGGTGAAGGTGTCGACACCGCCGAATCCCGGCCGAATTACCTGCAATTCCTGGTCCCGGTGGTCGAACGTCACCGCGCCGGCACCCCACAAGCCCTGCCGATCGTCGACGGGCTGCTCGGTTACCGGCTGCCCGACGGCAGCGGGCTCAGCGATGTCGAGGTCGCCACCCAGATGTTGTGCGTCTTCATCGGCGGCACCGAGACCGTGCCCAAGATCGTGGCGACCGGCCTCTGGGAGCTCAGCCGCCGGCCCGACCAGATGGCCGCGGTGCGCGCCGACCTGGCCACCAACGTGCAGATAGCCCGCGAGGAGATACTGCGCTACTGTGCACCCGCACAATGGTTTGCCCGCACCGCGCGCAAACCCTTCACCATCCACGGCCAGACCATCGAGCCCGGGCAACGCGTCATCACCCTGCTCGCGTCGGCGAACCGGGACGAGCGGGAATTCCCTGACCCCGACGAATTCATCTGGGACCGGCCGATCAAACGTTCGCTGGTGTTCGGTCGGGGTCAGCACTTCTGCCTCGGTTTCCACCTCGCCCGGCTGGAAGTGGCTGTGCTGCTGGAGGAATGGCTGCGCCGGGTGCCGGACTTCGCGATCCAGGACGACAAAGCGACCCGGCTGCCGTCGAGCTTCCAGTGGGGCTGGAACAACGTCCCGGTGGAGGTCTGACGTGTGGTCCTATCGGATCATCGCCCCCTACCTGTTCGAAAGAACCGACATCCCCGACAAGACGGCGGCCGACCTCACGCGAGGTCACGTGCTGCTGCGATTTCTGGCCGCCGGCGTGTGCGGCAGTGATCTGCCCGCGTTCCGCGGCGTCCGTGGCCGCCTGCCCGGTGACGACGGGCGCAGTGCGGCGGAGAAGGACGGCTTTCCCATCCACGAAGTCGCGGGGGAGGTGATCGCCAGCCGCCACCCCGATCATCGTCCGGGTGACCTGGTGGTGGGCTGGGCATCCGGCTTCGACGGGCTGATGGAACGCGTCATCAGCAACGGCGACGGCCTGGCACCCTACGACCCGGCCCTGAAACCCGCGCAGGCAGTCGGCCTGCAACCGCTGGCCTGTGTGCTGTACGCCTGCGAACAGCTGCCGGACCTCACCGGCCGGCACGTCGCGGTCATCGGGCAGGGCTCGATCGGGCTGCTGTTCTCCTACGTCGCCAAAGCGGCCGGAGCGCGGCGCGTCACCGGCGTCGACCCGGTCGATCGCGAAAACGTCTCCCGCACTTTTGGAGTCGACGACGCGGTACGGGCCACCAGCGACCGGTGGGCGAGCCGGCTCACCGCCGCCGACCGTGCCGACGTGGTGATCGAGGCGGTCGGACACCAGGTGGCCACCCTGAACCACGCCATCAGTGCCACCGCGCCGGGAGGCACCGTGTTCTACTTCGGTGTGGCCGACGACGACGCTTACCCGATCAACATGCGCGCCATGCTGCGCAACAATCTGACCTTGAAATCCGGTGTGACACTGGATCGTCGGCGGGTCCTGGGCGACGCCGGTAAGTTCGCCGCTCGGCATCCGGAGCTGCTCGAGGCGTACCTGACGCACACCTTCGCGGTCGAGGATGTGCAGGCCGCGTTCGACCTCGCGTGCCGCCCGGTCCCCGAGCGGGTCAAGATCGCGATCGCCCGATGAGCATCTTCCAGACCGGCCTGCACCGGCCCATCTGGGGTGGCTGGGTCACCGGGCCCACCCTGATCGGACCCGAGGAATTCGCGAAGGCCGGATACGACTACGTCGGATTCGACACCCAGCACGGCTATCTCGACGACGCCGACGTCGCACGGATGCTGCGCCGCCTCGAGCATGTCCCGATCGGCACGGCGGTGCGGTTGCCCAACGCCGACCCGGCGCCGATCGGCCGGGTGCTGGACGCGGGGGCGGACGCGGTGATCATCGCGATGATCGAATCGGCGGACCAGGCCGCCGCGGCGGTCGCAGCGACCCGGTTTCCGCCCGCCGGGGTGCGCAGCTTCGGGCCGCTGCGGGCCAGCCTCGGCCACGACCCGGCCGCGCTGGAATCCCGGGCGAGTGTGTTCGCCATGATCGAGACCGCGTCCGCGGTGGCCGACATCGACGAAATCTGCGCCGTCGACGGCTTGGCCGGAATCTATGTGGGACCGGCCGATTTGGCGATCTCGATGGGCCTCGACGTGGTCGGCGCCGTCGGGAACCGGCAGGTGCAGGATGCGATCACGCGGATTCAGCGCGCGGCCATCGCCGCCGGCCTGGTCACCGGCATCCATGGCAGTGACGGCCCGACGGGTAATACGCTGTCCAGGATGGGATTTCAGATGATTACCCTGGCGGCCGAATCGCAGGCCCTGCGCCGCGGCGCAGCCGAGCACCTGCGTGAGGCGACCGCGCCATGACCCGCGTCGCGTTGGTCACCGGCGCCGCCGGCGGGCAGGGGTCGGCGATCGTGCAAAAGCTCAGTGCGCAAGGGTATTCCGTGGCGGCCTGCGATCTGCGAGCCGTCGGCACTGACACCGATGCCGCGGTGCTGGCGATCCCGCTCGATATCACCGACCCGGTCCAGTGGGAGACCGCCGTCGCCGCCACCGTCGACCGGTTCGGCGCACTGACCACGCTGGTCAACAACGCCGGGGTGTTGCATCGCGCCGCGCTGGGCGACGAAACAGTCGAAGACTTCGAAAACTCCTGGCGGGTCAACTGTATGGGTGCGTTCCTCGGCATCCGTGCCGCACTGGCGGCGTTGCGTGTGGCTGACGGCGCCGCGATCGTCAACATCTGCAGCACCGGAGCGATCCGGCCGTTCCCACAGCACTGTGCCTACGGCTCGGCCAAGTGGGCGCTGCGCGGGTTGACCCAGACCGCGGCGGCCGAGCTGGCACCGGACGGGATCCGGGTCAACGCGGTGTTCCCCGGCCCGATCGCCACCCCGATGCTGGACCAGGACATCCAGCAGCGGCTGGCCGCGGTCGCGATGTTCGGCCGGCTCGGCCGGCCGGCCGAGATCGCCGACGCGGTAGCTTTTCTGGTGTCCGAGGAGGCGTCCTTCATCACCGGGTCGGAACTCGTCGTCGACGGTGGCCAGTGTCTGCAGATCCGATGAGCACCAGGCAATTACAGGCCGTCGAGCGGCTGCATCCCGTCCTGCGCGCCGTGGCGGTCACCCGGACTGTCTTCACCGCCGAGGCGATCCCGCTGATCCGCGACTCGATGAATCAACGCCGCGCCGAAATCGCGCAGGGCGCGCCCGGGGTGGACATCGAGAACGCGGTCGCCGGCACCGTGCCGGTGCGCATCTACCGGGGTGGCCCGCGGCCGGCGCCGGCTGTGGTCTACTGCCACGCAGGCGGTTTCGCGCTGGGCAACCTCGACACCGACCATCGCCAGTGCATCGAACTCGCCCGTCGCGCACGGTGTTCGGTGGTGTCGGTCGACTACCGGCTGGCGCCGGAGGATCCCTTTCCGGCGGCGCTCGAGGACGCCGTCACGGTGCTGCGGTGGGTGGCCGGCAGTGCGACGCAACTGGAGGTCGACCCGGCTCGGCTGGCCGTCGCGGGCAGCAGCGCCGGCGCCGCGCTGGCTGCCTGCCTGGCGCACGGCGCGGCCGACGGATGGTTGCCGCCGTTGGTTTTTCAGCTGCTGCACCAGCCGGTCCTGGACGACCGCCGGACCGCGTCCATGACAGAATTCCGCGCCACCCCGGCCTTCGACGGCGAGGGTGCGCAGCTGATGTGGCGGCATTATCTGGGCGGGCAGGCGCCGTCGGCGATCTCGGTTCCCGCCCGCCGCGACGAACTGGCCGGTCTGCCACCGGCATTGATCACCTGCGCCGAGATCGACCCGTTCCGGGACGAGGCGGTCGAATACGCGCTGCGGATGCTGCGCGCGCGGGTCGGCACCGGACTGCACGTATTTCCCGGCGCATGTCACGGATTCGACTCGCTGCTGCCCGAATGGTCCTCCAGTCAAAGGCTTTTCGCGCTGCAGGGCGAGGCCCTGGCCAAAGTCTTCTACCCGGACTGAGCCGTCTCGCCGGGCGGGCGTGGGCCGGGCAGCCGCAACAGCAGCCGCGCGCCGCCGAGCGGACTGGCGTGCAGAGATGCGGTGCCGCCGTGCAATTCGGCTTGTTGTGCCACCAGGGCCAGGCCCAGACCGGATCCCGAGTGCGACGCCGTCGACCCCCGGGAGAACCGGTCGAAGACGGTCTCGCGCTCGTGCTCGGGTACACCGGTGCCGTCGTCGTCGATCGCGATCTCCACGCCCGCCCGGGAGCTGACCGCCGATAGCTGCACCCGTTCGGCGTGGCCGTGCTTGACCGCATTGGCGATCGCGTTGTCCACCGCCAGCCGCAGACCGGTGGGCAGGCCCAGCATCAGCAGCGTCGGGGACGGCAACAGCGACACCGTCAACCCGGGGTAGCTGCGCTCCGCGTCGTGCGCGGCGCGGTCCAGCAACTCGGTGATGTCCACCGGCACGAAGTCGTCGGTGGTGATCGTCTGGCCCTGGGCGAGGCGTTCCAGCGCGGACAGGGTGGCCTCGATGCGACTCTGGGTGCGCATCACATCAGCCATCACCTCTTCGCGCTGCCGGGCGGGCAACTCCAGCGTGGCCAGCACCTCCAGGTTGGTCCGCATCGCGGTCAGCGGGGTGCGCAACTCGTGGGAGGCGACGGAGGCGAAGTCGCGGGCCGAGTCCAGGGCGTCCTTGGTGCGCTGTTGTTCGTCGCCGATGCGCGCCAGCATGCCTTCGACGGCCTCGGCGATCTCCACTGCCTCCCACACCCCGCGGACCTGCACCTCGTCCGGCTTGGATTGCGCGTTGATCGCCCGGGCCTGCTGAGCCAGCAGCCGGAACGGGTTGATCATGATCAACCACATCACGCTGCCCACCAGGAAGGTGCCGACGATGACGCTGCCGCAGATCAGCAGCACCCGCAGGTGTAGCCGGTCGATCCGGTCCTCGGCCTGGGCCAGCGGCGCACCCAGGGCGACAGTGGCGTCGCCGGCGGTGAAGGTGCGCACCCGGTAGGGGACGCCGTCGATCGTGGTGGTGACGTAACCGGGTGGCAGCGCGGGCAGCACGACTCCGCTGGGCACCGACCGAATCTCGCCGCCCACCCGCACCGTGCGGGCCACCCGGTCGTCGGGCGCCGGCTGGTCGTCGTCCGGGCGTGGTGGGCTGAGCAGCGTGCTCACGTCGCCCAGACTGCTCACCGAGTCCAGCCGGCGATCCAGCTGGCTGTACTGATCGTTGGTGACGCCGACCCACACCCAGGTGCCCAGAATGATGACCAGCGCGATCACCGACATCGCCGCGACGATCACGATGGTGCGCAACGACACCAGCGGCAGCGGCAACCGCAGCAACCGGGACACCCGATCGTTGATTGACATGTCCCGCCCCGTCAGAAGGTGATGAGTTGACGCACGGCGGTGCCGTCGGCCAAATGGTCCATCGCCTCGTTGATGTCGTCCAGCCGGATCGTCGAGGACACCAGCGCTTCCACCGGCAACCGGCCCGACTGCCACAACGAGACGAACCGGGGAATGTCACGGCTGGGCACCGCCGAACCCAGATAGCTGCCGATCAGCGACCGGCCTTCGGCGACAAACCCCAACGGCGACACACTGATTCGAGCATCCGGTGGCGGCAGTCCGACGGTGACGGTGCGTCCGCCCGGCGCGGTCAGCCCGATCGCGGTCTGCAGCGCCGCGGGATGGCCGACGGCCTCGACGACTACATCGGCCTTGACCGCGGCGTCCTCGGCCCGCTGCGGTGTGTAGGTCTCATGTGCACCCAAAGCTGTTGCCGCCGAAAGCTTTTCGTCCAGTTGATCGACACCGATGACGCGCACGTCGGGAAAGGTCAACGCAGTGAGCACCGCCGCCATGCCGACACCGCCGAGTCCGACCACGGCGACCGACTGTCCCGGCCGGGGGTTGCCCACATTGAGCACCGCGCCGCCACCGGTCAGCACCGCACACCCCAGCAGCGCGGCGACCCCGGCCGGCACGTCGGGCGGCACCGCGACCGCACTGGCCGCGTTGACCACCGCGTACGTCGCGAAACCCGAGACGCCGAGATGGTGGTAGACCGGGTGACCGCTGCGGGCGAGGCGGATGCCACCGCCCAGCAGCGTGCCGGCGTTGTTGGCCGCGCTGCCCGGTTCGCACGGCGTCAGCCCCTGTGTGGCGCAGGCCGGGCAGTGTCCGCAGCGCGGCAGGAACACCAGCACCACCCGCTGGCCGACGGTCAACCCGCTGACGCCGGCACCGAGCGATTCGACGATGCCCGCGGCTTCGTGCCCGAGCAACATCGGCACCGGCCGGACCCGGTTGCCGTCCACCACCGACAGATCGGAGTGGCACACTCCGGCGGCTTCGATGCGGACCAGCACCTCGCCGGCACCCGGACCGGCGAGGTTCAATTCGGTGACGCTGATCGGCCGGGATTGCGCATACGGCCGGGGTGCACCGATCCGCTCGAGCACCGCGCCCCGGATCGCAGACATGTTGGAATACAACCATGAGTTCCGCTACGCCCGGTGTTCCGTCCGGGCGGGGAGACCTGACCAGCAGCGACTTCCCGGTGCTGTGGCCGGTGCTCACCCGCTGGGCCGACAACGACATGTTCGGTCACCTCAACAACGCTGTGTACTACCAACTGTTCGACACCGCGATCAACGGGTGGATCGCGAACGAGGCCGGCGTCGACCCGCTGACCATCCCCGAACTGGGCATCGTCGCGGAGTCGGGCTGCCGGTATTTCGCCGAACTCGCCTTCCCCGACGAGCTGTCGGTGGGTCTGGCGGTCACCCGGTTGGGCCGCAGCAGCGTCACGTACCGGTTGGGGGTGTTCCGGGCGACGGAAGCCCCGCAACCGATCGCCGCGCTGGGCCACTGGGTGCACGTCTACGTGGACCGGAGCACCCGCAGACCCGTCCCGATCCCCGAGACGATCCGGCCGTTACTGGCGACCGCCTGCACCGATTGAGCACCGCGGCCACCAGTACACTTCGCCAATGCCAGTTATGAGCAAGACCGTCGAGGTCAGCGCCGATGCCGACGCCATCATGGGCATCGTCTCCGACATCGAGCGTTACCCGGAGTGGAACGAAGGGGTCAAGGGCGCGTGGGTGCTGGCCCGCTATGACGACGGCCGCGCCAGCCAGGTGCGCCTGGACACCTCCGTGCAAGGCATCGACGGTGTCTACATCCACGCCGTGTACTACCCGGGTGAGAACCAGATTCAGACCGTGATGCAGCAGGGCGACCTGTTCACCAAGCAGGAGCAGCTGTTCAGCGTGGTGGCCACCGGACCCAGCAGCCTGTTGACCGTGGACATCGACGTCGAGCCGAGCATGCCGGTGCCGCCGCCGATGGTGAAGATGCTGCTGAACAACGTGTTGGATCAGCTCGCCGAAAACGTCAAACAGCGCGCCGAGCAGCTGGCTAGCTGAAAATCCCGGTCCGGTCCAGCACCTCGGTCAACCGCTGGGCCGCGTCGGTGAACTGCCATACCGTGTGGTCGACGACCGCAGTGGCGTCCCGGCGGCGCAGCGCGGCGATCAAGTGCAGGTGGTTGCTCACCGCGGCCTCGCCCCACTGCGGATCGGCGGCATACATCCGCGCCGGCATGTAGCGCGCGGCGTTGAGCAGGAACCAGGCCAGCTTGATCCGTCCGCTGGCCTGGTTGAACACCCGGTGGAACGCGAATTCGTAGGTCGCGATGGCCTCGGCGTCAGCCGCGCCGACGGCCGAGCCCAGCAGGTCGTTGATGCGTTCAAGTTCGGCGATCTCGAGCTCGGTGATGCGGTCGGTGGCGGTGACCGCCAGTTCCCGGGCGATGGTGGCCTGCAGCCAGAAGATGTCCTTGATGTCCTGCCGGGTCAACGGCAGCACCACATGGCCGCGGTGCGGCTCGAGCTGCACCATGCCTTCGCCGCGCAACTTCACCAGCGCTTCCCGCACCGGGGTGATGCTGACCCCGAGCTCGGCAGCGGTCTCGTCCAGCCGGATGAAGGTCCCCGGCCGCAGACTGCCGGACATGATCGCGGCGCGTAGGTGGCCGGCAACCTCGTCGGACAGCTGTGACCGACGTAGCGGCCGACGGCGTCGAGCCTTGGACGACGCTGCCGGCAAGGGTGGGTTCACGTGGGCCTGCCAGGCCTTTCAGGCGCTTATCGGTCTCGTCTCGGGTGTGTTGCCGGGCCTTGTTAACGGCTCTTGTGCCCGTTAATGTGACCCACACAACACATGTTTTATCAAATATCAGCATGACGCAAGCGGTGCTTGAGTGACCAGACAAAAGGCAGTGAAAGGAATGAGTTGACCGCGCAACTCGCCGGCCACGCTACCCAGGCCCTCGCCTACGAGCAGCCGTACCTGGCTCGTCGGCAGAACTGGGTCAACCAACTCGAGCGGCACGCCATGATGCAGCCGCGAGCCACCGCGCTGCGTTTTCTGGGCAACACCATCACCTGGGCTGACCTGCGGCACCGTGTCGGAACCCTGGCCGGGGCGCTGAGTCGGCGCGGGGTGGGTTTCGGCGACCGGGTGATGGTGCTGATGCTCAACCGCACCGAATTCGTGGAGTCGATGCTGGCGGCCAACATGCTGGGGGCCATCGCCGTTCCGCTGAACTTCCGGCTGACGCCCACCGAGATCGCCTTCCTGGTCGAGGACAGCGGAGCCCGGGTGATCGTCACCGAAGCGGTGCTGGCGTCGGTCGCCCTCGGGGTCCGCGACATCGCCCCGCTGCTCCAGACGGTGGTGGTGGCGGGGGGCGCAGCGGGCGCGGGCACCGACGACCGCGCCCTTTTATATGAAGACCTTATGAGTGAGGCGGGCGAGCCGCCGGGCCTGATCGACATCCCGAACGAATCGCCGGCCCTGATCATGTACACCTCGGGCACCACCGGACGACCCAAAGGGGCGGTGCTCACCCACACCAATCTGACCGGTCAGACGATGACCATGCTCTACACGAACAGGGTTGACCTCAATAACGATGTCGGCTTCGTCGGCGTCCCGCTCTTCCACATCGCCGGAATCGGCAACCTGCTCGGCGGGATGCTGCTCGGCCTGCCCACCGTGATCTATCCGCTCGGCGCCTTCGACCCCGGGCAACTGCTCGACGTGCTGCAGGCCGAGCGGGTCACGGGCATCTTCCTGGTTCCCGCGCAGTGGCAGGCGGTGTGCACAGAGCAGCGGGCCAGGCCGCGCGACCTGTGTTTGCGGGTGATGTCATGGGGCGCCGCGCCGGCGCCGGATGTGTTGCTGCGTCAGATGTCTGAGATGTTTCCCGGCACCCAGATACTCGCCGCGTTCGGGCAGACCGAGATGTCACCGGTGACGTGCATGCTGCTCGGCGACGACGCGATCCGCAAACGGGGTTCGGTGGGCAAGGTGATCCCGACCGTCGCCGCCCGCGTGGTCGACGACGACATGAACGACGTGCCCGTCGGTGCGGTAGGCGAAATCGTTTATCGCGCACCGACATTGATGAGCGGCTACTGGAACAACCCGGAGGCCACCGCGGAGGCGTTCGCCGGCGGCTGGTTCCATTCCGGGGACTTGGTGCGGATGGACGCCGACGGCTACGTCTGGGTGGTCGACCGCAAGAAGGACATGATCATCTCCGGCGGGGAGAACATCTACTGCGCCGAGGTGGAGAACGTCCTGGCGGGTCATCCGCGCATCGTCGAGGTCGCCGTGATCGGACGGACCGACGCGAAGTGGGGTGAGGTGCCGATCGCGGTGGCCGCTGTAACGGAAGGCCACCTTTATATCGAAGAGCTGAATGAGTACCTGACCGAGCGGCTGGCGCGGTACAAGCACCCCAAGGCGCTCGAGATCGTGGACGCACTGCCCCGCAACCCCGCCGGGAAGGTGCTCAAAACTGAGCTGCGGGTTCGGTATGGGGGTCATGGTGGCACTGAAAAGGTCTCTGCGACAAGAGATTCAACGACATGAGGGGAAATTCGACGGGCTCAAAATGTTTGCCAGGTGCTGACGAAATGTCAATTGTCGAGTTGCGGTACCCACCCGGGCGACCATCGGGTACATTCCTGTGGTCTCCGTTACTACCTGCGGGTAGGGAGCGCTGGGTCACTTTCGTAGGGTCGGGGCAAGGAGGAGGCGTGCACCACCATCCGCCGCACTGCCGCGACGTGAGCGGCCCCAGTTTGATGGGGATTTCGCTGTGAGGGAGCAGTCGTGACGACATCTTCGCGTCCACACCTGGTGGGCTATGTCCGCGACCAGCTGGAAACGCCGCTGACGATGATCGGCGGATTCTTCCGCATGTGCGTGCTCACCGGCCGCGCCCTGTTCCGTCGGCCGTTCCAGTGGCGCGAGCTGATCCAGCAGTGCTGGTTCATCATGCGCGTCGCCCTGCTGCCGACGATCATGGTCTCCATCCCGCTGACCGTGCTGCTGATCTTCACGCTCAACGTCCTGCTCGCCCAGTTCGGCGCCGCCGACCTCTCCGGCGCCGGCGCGGCGATCGGTGCGGTGACCCAGCTCGGACCGCTGACCACGGTGCTCGTGGTCGCCGGGGCCGGTTCCACCGCCATCTGCGCCGACCTCGGCGCCCGCACCATCCGCGAGGAGATCGACGCGATGGAGGTGCTCGGCATCGACCCGATCCACCGCCTGGTGGTTCCCCGGGTGATCGCCGCGACCGTGGTCGCCACCCTGCTCAACGCTCTGGTGATCACCGTCGGGCTGGTCGGCGGCTACCTCTTCGGCGTCTATCTGCAGAACGTGTCCGGCGGCGCCTACCTGGCCACGCTGACCACCATCACCGGCCTGCCCGAGGTGATCATCGCCATGGTCAAGGCGGCGACCTTCGGACTGATCGCCGGCCTGGTCGGCTGCTACCGCGGGCTGACGGTCAGCGGCGGTTCCAAGGGGCTCGGGACGGCGGTGAACGAGACCGTGGTGCTGTGCGTGGTGGCGCTGTACGCCGTCAACGTCATCTTGACCACGATCGGTGTGCGATTCGGGACGGGGCGCTGACATGTCGACATCAGCGGTAGTGCGGTCCCGGTTCCCCCGGACGGTCGCCAACTTCAACAAGACCGTCGGCAGCGTCGGTCGGGGCATCGGCACCACGGGTGAACTGGCCTGGTTCATCTTGAAGAGCATCGGCCAGATTCCGCACGCGATCCACGTGTACCGCAAGGAGACGCTGCGCCTGATCGCCCAGATCGGGATGGGCACCGGTGCGATGGCCGTGGTCGGCGGCACCGCCGCGATCGTCGGATTCGTGACTCTCTCGGGTAGCTCGCTGGTGGCCATCCAGGGTTTCGCGTCGCTGGGCAACATCGGTGTCGAGGCCTTCACCGGGTTCTTCTCCGCGCTGATCAACGTGCGTATCGCGGGGCCGGTGGTCACCGGCATCGCGCTGGCGGCCACGGTCGGCGCCGGCGCGACCGCGGAACTGGGCGCCATGCGTATCGCCGAGGAGATCGACGCCCTCGAAGTGATGGGCATCAACTCGATCTCGTTCCTGACCAGTACCCGGGTGGTCGCCGGCCTGGTGGTGATCATCCCGCTCTATGCGCTGGCCATGATCATGTCGTTCGTGTCCCCGCAGATCGTCACCACTGCGCTGTACGGGCAGTCGACCGGCACCTACGAGCACTATTTCCGAACGTTCCTGCGGCCCGAGGACGTGTTCTGGTCCTTCCTGGAGGCGATCATCATCGCCGCGATCGTGATGGTGACGCACTGCTACTACGGATACAACGCCGGCGGTGGTCCCGTCGGCGTCGGCGAGGCCGTCGGCCGATCCATGCGGTTCTCGCTGGTGTCGGTCCAGATAGTCGTCCTGTCCGCCGCGTTGGCGCTCTACGGCGTCAACCCCAACTTCGCACTGACGGTGTAGCGACATGACTGGTCCAGGCAAGGTCAACAAGATCTCCAGCCCGCCCTATAAAACTGTAGGCATCGCCTCGATGCTGGTGCTGGCGCTGATCCTGACGCTGGTCTACATCCAGTTCCGCGGCGGGTTCACGTCCAAAGACAAAGTGACGATGTACTCCGAGCGGGCCGGCTTGGTGATGGACCCCGGCTCCAAGGTCACCTATAACGGCGTGCAGATCGGCCGGGTCGGCAGCATTTCGGAGGAGACCCGCGACGGCAAGCCGGTCGCGAAGTTCGTCCTGGAGATCTACCCGCAGTACCTCGGGCCCAAAGGCGTGGTCCCGGAGAACGTGGACACCCAGATCAAGGCCACCACCGTGTTCGGCGGCAAGTACGTGTCGCTGACCACGCCCAAGGACGCCAAGGGCAAGGACATCTCCCGCGGCCATCTCTCGCCCAAGAGCACCATCCGGGCCTCAGCGGTCACCACCGAGATCAACACGGTGTTCCAGACGCTGACCTCGATCTCGGAGAAGGTCGACCCGGTCAAGCTGAACCTGACGCTGAGCGCGGCCGCGCAGGCGCTGACCGGGCTGGGCGACCGGTTCGGCCAGTCCATCGTCAACGGCAACGCGATCCTTGAAGACATCAACCCGCAGATGCCCCAGGCTCGCCGGGACATCCAGGGGCTGGCGGCTCTCGGTGACACCTACGCGAACGCCGCGCCCGACCTGCTGGACTTCCTCAACAACGCGGTGCCCACCGCGCGAACCATCAACGCGCAGCAGCGGGACCTGGACCAGGCGCTGCTGGCGGCGGCCGGATTCGGCAACACCGGCGCCGACGTCTTCGAGCGCGGCGGCCCGTACCTGGCCCGCGGCGCCCACGACCTGAAGCCCACGGCGGAGTTGCTGGACACCTACAGCCCCGAGCTGTACTGCACGTTGCGCAACTACCACGACGTGGAACCGCAGCTGGTCCGCAGCTTCCTGGGCGGCAACGGCTACTCGCTGAACACCCACTCGGAGATCCTCTCCGCTCTGGGTGCGCTGCTGAACCCCGTGTCGCTGGTGCCGCTGCTGCTCTCCCAGGTCGGCGGGCTGGCCGCGGGGCTGGTCGGTGGCGCACCGAACCCCTACATGTGGCCGGAGAACCTGCCGCGGGTGAACGCACACGGCGGCCCCGGCGGTGCCCCGGGTTGCTGGCAGCAGATCACCCGTCAGCTCTGGCCGGCACCGGAACTTGTGATGGACAGCGGAAACAGCATCGCGCCGTACAACCACCTGGAAACCGGTTCGCCCTATGTCCTTGAGTACGTCTGGGGCCGTCAAGTAGGGGACAACACGATCAACCCATGAAAATCACCGGTACTTTAGTCAAGCTCAGCATCTTCGCCTTCGTGCTGCTGATGTTCAGCGTCATGATCATCATCGTGTTCGGTCAGATCCGCTTTGACCGGACAAGTAGTTACTCCGCGGAGTTCAGCAACGTCAGCGGGCTGCGGTCGGGCCAGTTCGTGCGGGCCTCCGGAGTGGAGATCGGCAAGGTCAAGAACATTCAGCTGCTCGACGGCGGCCGGCGGGTGCGGGTGGACTTCGACGTCGACCGCGCCATACCTCTCTACCAGTCGACGACGGCCCAGATCCGCTACCTCGACCTGATCGGGAACCGCTACCTCGAGCTGCGGCGCGGGGAAGGGGACGGTGTCGACAAGGTCATGTCGGCGGGCGGGTTGATCCCGCTGTCGCGCACGTCGCCGGCCCTGGACCTGGACGCGTTGATCGGTGGTTTCAAGCCGGTGTTCCGGGCGCTGGACCCGGGCAAGGTGAACACCATCGCCAAAGAGCTGGTCATGGCGTTCCAGGGGCAGGGCGGCACGATCAACAACATCCTGACCCAGACCTCGCAGCTCACGTCCCAGCTGGCCGAGCGTGACCAGGCCATCGGTGAGGTGATCAACAACCTGAACAAGGTCCTGGACACCACCGTCCGGCACCGCAAGGACTTCGACCAGACCGTCAACAACCTCGAGGTGCTGATCACCGGGTTGAAGGATCACAGTGACGGACTGGCCGGCGGGACGGCGAACATCAGCAACGCTGCGGGGACGGTCGCCGATCTGCTGGCTGAGGACCGCGCGCTGTTGCACCGGACCGTCAACTACCTCGACGCGGTGCAGCAGCCGCTGATCGACCAGCGTCAGCAGCTCAACGACTTCCTGCACAGCGTGCCCAGTGCGTTGAACCACATCGGACGTGCGATCGGGTCCTACGGCGACTTCGTGAACTTCTATTCCTGCGACATCAGCCTCCGTATCAACGGTCTGCAGGCCGGTGGTCCGGTTCGTACCGTCCGGCTCTTCCACCAGCCGACAGGAAGGTGCGCGCCGCAATGAGAACGCTGGAGCCCCCCAATCGGCTGAAGATCGGGCTGATGGGCATCCTGGTGACGCTGTTGGTCATCGGGGTCGGCCAGAGCTTCACCAGTGTGCCGATGTTGATGGCCAAGCCCTACTACTACGGGCAGTTCACCGACACCGGCGGCATGAACAAGGGTGACAAGGTGCGCATCGCCGGCATGGACGCCGGCAAGATCGAGGCCATCAAGATCGACGGCGACCACATCGTGATGAAGTTCTCGATCGGTGTCGAGAAGATCGGCACCGAGAGCCGGCTGCAGATCCGCACCGACACACTGCTCGGCAAGAAGGTCCTCGAGATCGAGGCGCGCGGCAACCAGCCGCTGCGGCCCAACGGCGTCCTGCCGCTGGGACAGAGCACCACGCCCTACCAGATCTACGACGCCTTCCTGGACGTCACCAAAGCGGCCCGCGGCTGGGAGATCGACAGCGTGAAGCAGTCGCTGCACGTGCTCTCGGAAACCATCGATCAGACCTACCCGCAGCTGAGCCCGGCGCTGGAAGGGGTGTCCAAGTTCTCCGACACCCTCGGTAAGCGCGACGAGGAGCTCAAGCACCTGCTGGCCCAGGCCAACCAGGTGGCCAGCGTGCTCGGCGACCGCAGCCAGCAGGTGGACCGGTTGCTGGTCAACGCCAAGACGCTGCTGGCCGCCTTCAACGATCGCGGCCGCGCGATCGACAACCTGTTGGGCAACGTCGCCGCGTTCTCCACCCAGGTGCAGGGCCTGATCAACGACAACCCGAACCTCAACCACGTGCTGGAACAGTTGCGGATCGTCAGCGACACGCTGCGCGAGCGCAAGCAGGACGTGGCCGACGGCCTGCAGATGGTCGGTGGATTCCTCCCGTCGTTGAACGAGTCGATCGGATCGGGGCCTTTCTTCAAGGTCGTCATCCACAACCTGGTCCCGGGCCAGATCATTCAGCCGTTCATCGACGCCGCCTTCAAGAAGCGCGGCCTGGACCCGGAGAACTTCTGGCGCAGCGCCGGGCTCCCGGCCTACCGGTTCCCCGACCCCAACGGCACCCGGTTCCCCAATGGCGCGCCGCCGCCGGGACCGCTGGTGCTGGAAGGCACCCCGGAGCACCCGGGGCCGGCCGTGCCGCCCGGATCGCCGTGCTCGTACACGCCGCCGCCCGACGGCATCCCGACGCCGCAGAACCCGCTGCCCTGCATGGGGCTCAATGTCGGTCCGTTCGGCGGGATGGGCTTCCCGGCGCCGTTCGACGTACAGTCCTCGCCGCCCAACCCGAACGGGGTGCCGTACGTGCCGGGTCTGCCCATCGCCGGACGACCGGGTGAACCGGCGCCGGATGTGCCCGGGACGCCCGTGCCGATTCCGCCGAACAGCCCGCCGGGCTCGCGCACCGAACCGCTGGGGCCGGCGGGACCGGTCGGACCACCGTCGACGTTCGCACCCGGACTGCCACCCGGTCCGCCGGCGCAGCCCGGACCTGGGAACCAGTTGCCGGCGCCGTTCATCAATCCAGGCGGAGCCGGTGGCAGTGGCGCAGCGGGAGGTAGCCAGAATTGAGCACCATCTTTGACATCCGCAACATCCGGCTACCGAAGATGAACCGGGCGACGGTGATCATCGGTGCGTTGGCCGTGATCATTGCGCTCGTCCTGGCGGTCGTCGGCTGGAAGCTGTACCAGAAGTTGACCAACAACACGGTGACGGCCTACTTCAGCGCGGCGAACGCGCTGTATCCAGGTGACAAAGTCCAGATCATGGGCCTGAAGGTGGGCCGGATCGACAAGATCGAGCCGGCCGGTGACCAGATGAAGGTCACGTTCCACTATGAGAACCAGTACAAGGTGCCGGCCGACGCGCACGCCATGATCCTCAACCCCACCCTGGTGGCGTCGCGGGCGATCCAGCTGGAGCCGGCGTACAAGGGTGGACCGGTGCTGGCCAACAATGCGGTGATTCCGATGAGCCGCACGCAGGTGCCGGTGGAGTGGGACGACCTGCGCAACAGCATCACCGACATCATCTCGAAGCTGGGCCCCACCGAGGCGCAGCCGACCGGCCCGTTCGGCGAGGTGATCAACTCGTTCGCCAACGGTTTGTCGGGTAAGGGCCGCCAGCTCAACTCCACGCTGGACAACCTGTCCAAGGCGCTGACGGCGCTGAACGAGGGCCGCACCGACTTCTTCGCGGTGGTCAAGAGTTTGGCGCTGTTCGTCAACGCCCTGCATCAGGACGACAAGCAGTTCGTCGCGCTGAACCAGAACCTGGCGGACGTCACCGGCCGGCTGGCCAGCACCGACGGGGCACTGGCCGCGGCGGTCCGGCAGTTCGACGAGCTGCTGACCACGATCCGGCCGTTCCTGGACAAGAACCATGAGGTGTTGACCCACGACGTCAACAACCTGGCCGACGTAACCAACACCCTGCTGCAACCGGAATCGTTGAACGGTCTGGAGACCGCGCTGCACGTCCTGCCGACGGCCGCAGCAAATGTGAACCAGATCTATCACCCGTCACACGGTTCGGTGGTCTCCGTTCCGGAGATCACCAGCTTCGCCAACCCGATGCAGTTCATCTGCAGCTCGGTGCAGGCGGGTAGCCGGCTGGGATATCAGGAGTCCGCGGAACTGTGTGCGCAGTACCTGGCGCCGATCCTGGACTCGATCAAGTTCAACTACTTCCCGTTCGGGTTGAACACCTTCAACACCGCCGAGGTGTTGCCCAAGATGGTCGCCTACTCCGAAGAGCGGCTGCGGCCGCCGCCCGGGTACAAGGACACGACGGTGCCCGGTATCTGGGTGCCCGACACCCCGTTGTCACACCGCAACACCCAGCAGGGTTGGGTGGTGGCCCCGGGCATGCAGGGCGTGCAGGTGGGACCGATCACCGCGGGTCTGATGACCCCGGAGTCGCTGGCCGAGCTGATGGGCGGACCCGACATCGGGCCGATCCAGTCCACGCTGCAGACCCCGCCGGGACCGCCGAACGCCTATGACGAGTACCCGGTGGTGCCACCGGTGGCGTTGAACGCCCCGGTGCCGGTGCAGCCGCCACCACCCGGACCCAACGTGATCCCGGGACCGGTCGCACCGACTCCCGCGGCTCCCGGGCCCGCGTTGAATGCGCCGGTCGGCGCGCCGCTGCCGGCTGAAGCAGGAGGGGGCCAGTGACCGCGTCGGGGATATTGCCCAGGTTCCGACGCGGAACCTGGCGGGCAGCGGTGCTGCTGGTGGCGGCACTGATGCTGAGTTCGTGTGGTTGGAAGGGCATCTCCCAGGTCGCCCTGCCCGGTGCGCCGGGCAGCGGGGAAGGGGCGTTCACCGTCTATGCCCAGGTGCCGGACACCCTGGCGATCAACGGCAACAGCAAGGTGATGGTCGCCGACGTCGAGGTGGGTTCGATTCGCAAGATCGAGCTCAAGAACTGGATAGCCACGCTGACCCTCGGCCTGAACAAGGGCGTCAAGCTGCCGCGCAACGCCCAGCTCAAAATCGGCCAGACCAGCTTGTTGGGTTCGCAGCACGTGGAGTTGCTCGCCCCGGAGAACCCGTCCAAGGAACTGCTGAAAAACGGCGACCGGATCGATCTGAAGAACTCGTCGGTGTATCCCAACATCGAACAGACGCTGGCCGTGGTCTCCCTGATCCTGCGCGGTGGCGGCATTCCCAACCTCGAAGTGCTGCAGAACGAGGTCTACGCGATCCTCAAGGGCCGGGGCACCCAGATCAAGGAATTCTTCGGCAAACTCGACACCTTCACCCGCCAGCTCAACGAGCAGCGCAACGACATCACCCACGCCATCGATTCCACGAACCGGCTGCTCGGGTACGTGGGTAATCGCAACGACGTGCTGGAACGGGTGCTGACCGATTTCCCGCCGTTGCTCAAGCACTTCGCCGACACCAGGAACCTGCTGATCAACGCGGTGGACTCGGTCGGCAGGCTGAGTCGGGTCACCGACCAGTACCTGTCCGAGGCGCGCAGCGACCTGCACAGCGACCTGCAATCGCTGCAGTGCCCGCTGCGGGAACTGGGCAAGGGCTCGCCGTACCTGATCGGCGCGTTGAAGATCATCCTGACCCAGCCGTTCGACATCGACTCGGTGCCGGCAGTGTTCCGCGGCGACTACTTAAACGTCAACGCCACGCTGGATGTGACGCTGAGCTCGGTGGACAACGCGGTGCTCACCGGTACCGGGTTCTCCGGTCTGCTGCGTGCGATCGAGCAGTCGTTCGGGCGTGACCCGGAGTCGATGATCCCGGACGTTCGGTACACGTCGAACCCGAACGACGCGCCAGGCGGACCGCTGGTGGAAAGGGCGGAGCGAGGCCAATGCTGACTCCCTTTGTCAAACGCCAACTGATGATCTTCACGGCCCTGACCGTGGTGGCACTGTCGGTGCTGGGCATCTATTACCTGCAGATCCCCACCCTGGTGGGCATCGGGCGCTACGAACTCACCGCGGAGTTGCCGGCCTCCGGTGGTCTGTACCCGACGTCCAACGTGACGTACCGCGGCATCACGATCGGCAAAGTCGAAGACGTGGTGCCGACCGCGAAGGGCGCCGAGGCCAAGTTGAGCATCGACAGTCGCTACAAGATCCCGGTCGACGCCGTGGCCAACGTGCATTCCGTCTCCGCGGTCGGTGAGCAGTATCTGGACCTGGTGTCCGACGGCAACCCGGGGAAGTTCTTCGCGGCGGGCCAGACCATCACCAAGGGCACCGTGCCCAGCGAGATCGGACCGGCACTGGACACCGCCAACCGCGGGCTGGCGGTGTTGCCCAAGGAGAAGATCCCGCAGCTGCTCGACGAGACCGCACTGGCGGTAGGCGGGTTGGGTCCGGCGCTGCAGCGGTTGGTCGACGCCACTCAGGCGATCGTGGGCGACTTCCGCACCAACATCACCGACATCAACGACATCATCCAGCACTCGGGACCGGTCCTGGACAGTCAGGTGACCTCGGGTAGTGCGATCGAACGCTGGTCGCGCAACCTCAACGTGCTGGCCGCCCAGACCGCGGCGGAAGATCAGCATCTGCGCAGCGTGCTGACCCAGGCCGCGCCGACCGCCGACCAGGTGAACCAGGTGTTCACCGACGTGCGGGATTCGCTGCCGCAGACCCTGGCGAACCTCGAGGTGGTGTTCGACCTGCTCAAGCGCTACCACAAGGGTCTCGAACAGGTGGTGGTGTTCCTGCCGCAGGGCGCTTCGATCGCCCAGACAGTGGGGGCGCCGTTCCCGAACCAGGCCGCGCTGGACCTGGCGCTGGCGATCAACCAGCCGCCGCCGTGCCTGACCGGGTTCATCCCGGCGTCGCAGTGGCGGTCGTTCGCCGACACCAGTGACCAACCCTTGCCGGTCGGAACGTATTGCAAGATTCCGATGGACACGCCGGCGAACAGCGTGCGCGGATCGCGCAACATTCCGTGTGTCGACGTGCCCGGCAAGCGGGCCGCCACGCCGAGGGAGTGCCGCAGCACCAAGCCGTACGAGCCGGCGGGTACCAACCCCTGGTACGGCGACCCGAACCAGCTGCTGAGCTGCCCGGCGCCGGGAGCGCGGTGCGACCAGCCGGTCAAGCCCGGCCTGGTGGTGCCGGCGCCGTCGGTGAACAACGGCCTGAACCCGATGCCTGCGGACCGACTGCCGCCGGGAGGGTTGACGCCGCCGCCGAAGAGCGACCCGCTGACGCGACCCGGCACGGGCGCGGTCAACTGCAACGGGCAACAGCCCAACCCGTGCGTCTACACTCCGGGCGGGCCCCCGTCCGCTGTGTACAGCCCGCAGAGTGGTCAGCTGGTAGGGCCCGACGGGGTGACATACTCCGTCGAGAACTCAACCAAAACAGGAGACGACGGATGGAAGGAGATGCTGGCACCGGCCGGCTGAACCCCATCGACGAGGACGATTCGCCGGGTACCCAGGCAGAGACCACGGATGCGAAGGTATCCCTGGTCAAAGGCGACCCGACAGACTCTGAGGCGCAGACCGCGGATACAGACGTGTCGTCGGTCGACGAGTCGACCGACGGGAACGACGGATCCCGGGATGCGGCTGACGCGGCTCCCGAGCGGCGCCCGTCGCGGCTGAATCGCGGCTGGCTGATCGGCATCGCCGCGGTGTTGGTCATCCTCACCGGCGCCGTCGCGGCCGGCGGTTACGTCGCACTGCGCTATCACAAAGACTTCCAGGCCGACGCGCGCAACGACGCGACCGCACTGCGCATCGCCAAGGAATGCGTCGCTGCGACCCAGGCCCCCGACACCGACAGCATGGCCGCCAGCGAACAGAAGATCATCGACTGCGGAACCGACCAGTACCGCACCCAGGCGCTGCTGTACAGCAGCATGCTCGTCCAGGCGTACCAGGCCGCCAATGTGCACCTGAAGGTGGCCAATCTGCGGGCGGCCGTCGAGCGGCACAATCCGGACAGTTCGGTTGACGTCCTGGTCGCTCTGCAAGTCAAGGTGTCCAACGCGCAGGCGCAGGACCAACTGTCGGGCTACCGGTTGCGGGTGCGGATGGAACCGACTGACGGCACCTACAAGATCTCCAAACTCGAAGTGGTGACGAAGTGACGATGGTGGTCGAGGACATCCAGACCACGACGATCGCCCAGGACCTGCCCGAGAAAGCGTTGGCGCCCTGGCACCTTCGCGCCGCCGCATTCTCGGTGGATGTGCTGCCGGGTCTTGCGGCGGCGGTCTCGCTGGCGGTGGTGTCCTTCTCCTTGCCGGCCCGCGACGCCTGGTGGTGGGTCTGTATCGCCGCGCTGGGCGCGGTGGTGCTCGCGGTGTTGGTCAACCGACTGCTGCTGCCGACGCTCACCGGCTGGAGTCTGGGCCGGGCGTTGTTCGGTATCGCGGTGTCGCGGCGGGACGGCGCCGAACTGAGCCCGTGGTGGTTGCTGGTCCGCGAGGTGGCTCACCTGCTCGATACGGCGGCGCTGCTGCTCGGCTGGCTGTGGCCGTTGTGGGATTCCGAACGCCGCACATTCGCCGACATGCTCACCCGTACCGAGGTGCTGCGCGTGGTACCGCACGAGCATCACGAGAAGGTGCGGCAATGGACGGTCGTGGCACTGCTCGTCGCGGCCACGGTGTGTATGGATGCCGTCGGCGTGGGCTATGAGGCGAGCTATCAGCCGGCCCGCGCGATCGACCAGACCCGCGCCGAGATCTCCATCCAGGGGCCGAAGCTCGTCGCCCAGATGTTGACCTACGATCCGGCCACCCTGCGCGACGACTTCGCCCGCGCCCTCTCCTTGACCACGGACAGGTACCGTCCCGAATTGGCCGCTCAGCAGCAGTCGGTGGAGAAGGGCCATCCGGTCGTCAACGAGTACTGGGTGACGGCGAGCTCGGTGCTCTCGGCTGCCGGGGACCGCGCGACGATGCTGCTGTTCATGCAAGGCCGGCGCGGGTCGGGTCCGGAGACGCGCTACATCTCCGCCAGCGTGCGGGTGAAGTTCTTCAAGGGTCGCGACAATCGTTGGCGCGTCGACGATCTCACCGTGCTGGCCAAGCCGAAACCGCCGGGAGGCGGCAAATGAGCCCCCGCCGCAAGTTCGCGCCCGGCGAGCTGTCGCTGCTGGTCGCGCAGCCGGTGCCGCCGCGGCGCCGGGACCTGCGGATCGTCGCGACCGCCGCGACGTTGCTGATGGTCGCCGCGGTCACACTGTCCACCCTGATGCTGATCGACCACGTCCGCCGGGACCGCACCGCCGAACGGGAGACATCGGCGGTCAACTACGTCAAATGGTTCATGACCGGCTTCACGTCCATCGATCCGTTCCACGCCAACGACTACGTCGACCGGGTTCTGGCCCAGGCGACCGGCGACTTCCACAAGCAGTACGAAGAAAAGGCGAACGACATCCTGCTGCAGGTCGCGCGTGCCGAGCGCGCCACCGGGACGGTCCTGGAGGCGGGGGTGGAACGGTGGAACGACGACGGCAGCGTCACCGTCCTGGTGGCTACCGACGTGACGTCCAAGACGCCGGACGGCAAGCAGGTCCTGGAGAACACCAACCGTTGGTCGGCAACGGCGAAGCAGGAAGGGAATCAGTGGAAGATCAGCAACCTGCTGCAGGTGATCTGACCGTCGCGGCCGATGACGACACTCGCACGGCAGACGACACGGTAGCCACTGCCGCGCCGGACACGTCGGCTGAGGCTGAGGCTGAGGCTGACGCTGAGACTGAGCAGACCCCCGACACCGCGGAAGATGCGCAGGCGGGCAGCGCCGAGCCGGCGGCTCCGGAGAAAGCTGCCAAGAAGAAGCGGCCCGGCCGGTGGGTCGCGGCGGTGGTCGCACTGCTAGCTGCCGCCTTCGTGGGGTCGGCAGCGTTCGCCGGAGCCACCGTGCAGCCCTACCTCGCCGAGCGCGCTACGGTGGACATCAAGTTGAAAGTGGCTCGCGCGGCGGTGAACACGGTCACCACGCTGTGGAGCTACACCCCGGAGAACATGGACAGCCTGTCCGATCGCGCGTCCAACTACCTGACCGGTGATTTCCAGGCGCAGTACCGCAAGATGATCGATCAGATCTCCGCACCCAGCAAGCAAACCAAGATCACCAACTCCACCGAGGTCACCGGGGTGGCCGTGGAGTCGCTCAACGGCCCCAACGCCACGGTCATCGTGTACACCAACACCTCCACCACCAGCCCGAAGACCAAGAACATCCCGACCCTGCAGTATCTGGCGTACCTGCTCACCATGAAGCTCGTCGACGACCACTGGAAGGTGACCAGGATGAACACCGTCACCTCGCTGGATGTGAAACCCAACCTGTAGCGGTCGTCGTTGGCTGCCGCCGCGGTTGTCTCGTCCCCGGTCTCGCATCGGCTGACCGTCACGGCCCTGCTGCTGCTGACCTTCTCGACGGGGCTGGCCGATGCGATCAGTGTCCTGGTGCTCGGCCACGTGTTCGTGGCGAACATGACCGGCAACGTGATTTTCCTGGGTTTCTGGTTCGCCCCCGACGCCAACGTGGACCTGACCGCGGCCCTGGTTGCGTTCCCGTCCTTCGTCGCCGGGACCATTCTTGGGGGCAGGATGATGCGTTATTTCGGCGATCGGATCAGGACCTGGCTCACCACCGCGCTGGGCACCGAAGCGGCCCTGCTGGCGGCGTTGTCGATCGCCGCGGGCACCGGCGTCTGCGGCTACCACGACAACAGCAAGCTGTTTCTGATCGCCGGGTTGTCGATCGCCTACGGACTGCAGCATGCCACCGCCCGCCAGTTCGGCGTCCAGGAGCTCACCACCACGGTGCTGACGTCGACGATCGTCGGCCTCGGGGTGGACAGCCGGCTGGCCGGGGGCACCGGCAGTCGCGAAAAGCTCCGCTACAGCGTGGTTTTGACGATGTGCGCCGGGGCGGTGCTGGGTGCGACGCTGACGCGGTTGGTGGTCGCTCCGGTGCTCGCGCTGGCCGCAGGCATCACCGTGGTCAGCATGCTGATCTTCCGGTTCGGGCCTAGTTGAACGCGAGCCAGCTGGGCAGTGCCCGTTCGTGGGAGTCACACAGCACCTGACGGGTGTCGCAGGAGCCTTTGGGGCTCCCCGCACCGGCCCACATGCCGCCGGTGTCGCGGCGCAGCACGATCGCCGACGAGCCGCCACCGTCGAGCAACACCGCGGTGTCGCTGCCCAGGCCGCGGAACAGGTCCTGGATGTTGTCGGGGGTGTAGTTGCCACCCTCGAAGATGTACATCTCGTCCTTCTGCTTGTTGTAGGCCAGCGCAGTGCGCGCCGCACTGGGTCCACCGTCGTTGAGCTGGCCGGTGCTGCCGGGCGACAGCAGACCGATGCCGGCCACCGCCACGAACTTCGCGTTCTTGTTCAGCAGATCCTGGATCACTGGCGTGGCGAGGTCGTAGTCTTCTCTGCCCTTGGGCCGCAACACATATGGCGCTCCGCCGACCGGAATGATCATCGTCGTCAGCGACGTCCAGGACTCGTTGCCACCGGAGAGGCCCTGTTTACCCGGATAGGCGACGGTGCCGGTGACGGCCTGGTTGGCGCGGCCCTGCCCGTGGGTGTTGTCCACGAAGGCGCCCAGCGGCGAACTGCAGCCGGTGTCGCGCCACGACCCGCCCTTCTGGCCGCGCACGTCGAAGAAGTTCGCGTTGATCGCGACGGTCGGCTGTCCCATCCGGGCCCAGGCCTGCAGCGGGGCATAGGTCTCCGAGGCCTGCCAGAGGCCTTCACCGGTGCGCGCGCCGGGGTTGTTCTCGCACTTGGCCTGGTCGCCGGTGTGGCTGTCGACCAGCAGGTGCGGCTGCAGGCGCGACGACGCGCTCTTGATGATCACCAGATGCCCGCCGTTGTTCATCTCGTATGCGCGACCCGAGCCGTCGAGCAGTGGCATCGGGTGACCGCCGCCGAAGTTGTAGACCAGATAGGTTCCCTTGGTGGTGGCGATGGCCTGTTCCAGCAACTCGCGCGCATCGGCAGCGCGGGCCAGCGGTTGCCCGGCGGTGCTTGCGAGGCCGACGCACACCGCGAGGGTGGCGCAACTCGCCGTCAGCCTGCGCAACACGGCAGATGGCGTCAGCACGGGAAACCCTTTCGGCCCGGTTCGGGTGAACAGGAACCATCCCAGGATTAGTCACATCTGTCACACTGTCAACTTATGTCACAGGTGCGTGACGGTTCGGCCGCGCCGGAATTACGTTTGCTCGCTTGGGGTTTCGGCTTTCTCGTTCGGGTCGTCTTCGGTGGGGGGCGCGGCCTCGGCGTTGCGCGCCTTCTCGGTGCGCGCCTGGTGCTGTGCCTGATGTTCCGCGGCGATCGCGAGCTCGACCGCGCCCGGGATCCGGTGAAAACCCTTGCGGTCGTACAGGTGTGTGACGATGCCGCCCAGCAGCAGCCCGATCACCAGCCCGATGGCGGTCATCAGCAGCGCCTGGGACAGGCCGGTTTCCGGGTGGCCGTCGAGGTAGAGCAGCGAACGCACACCCAGAAAAACCTGGTGCATAGGTTCGAACTCGGCCAGCCAGCGGAACAACGGCGGCACGGCTTCCAGCGGCACCGTCGCCCCGGCCGAGGGCAGGCCCAGGATCACAAAGATCAGCATGCTGAACAACAGGCCCATCGAACCCAGCACGGCGATCAGCGAACTGGACGTGATGCCCACCGCGCAGATGGCGAACACGCCGTAGAGCCAGAGGTGCCAGACCGACGGGATGGGCATGCCGAGCTTGTGCGCGATGGCGATGTACACCCCCGACGTCAGCAACGCCAGCACCACCATCAGCATCCACTTGATCAGCAGGGTGCGGAACCGCGAGATGCGGACCTGTTCGGCGAAGCGGTAGACCGGGCCGAATTCGGCTGGCACGTAACCCAGCATCGAATCCACCAGGGTGCTGACCACGATGCTGCCGGTGAAACCGGCCAGCAACAGCAGCAGCGCATAGTAAAAGGCCGACAACCCGTTTCCGGTGCCATTGGGTAGCGGGTTGTACACGGCCGACTTGATCTCTATCGGACTCTGCACGGCGAGGATGGTCGCGCCGGCCAGCGGCGTACCCGCGGCCTGGGCCTGGACTTCGGCCGAAAGACGTTCGCCGATCTTGGCATTCGCCGTGGTCGCCACCTGGGTCAGCGCCTGACCGGCGATGCTCGACCCGAGGGTGCCGGCCCGCGGGTTGGTCGAGATTGTGATGGTCGCCCGTTGCCCGCGGCTGGGCGACAACGCACTCTCGCCGAGCTCATGCAGCGTCGACGAGAACGACACCGGGATGACCAGCTCGCCGTACACCTGGGCTCGGTCGAGCAACTGTCTGGCTTCGGCCTGAGTCACGACGCGGACGTCGAACTTGTCCTTGTCCGCGTTGGCCAGCAGACCGTCCACCACCTGTTTGCCATACGGCCCGGCGTCCTGGTTGACGACGGCGACCGGGAAATGCCGCAGGTTGGTGGTCGGATTCAGGATGCCGCCCAGATACAGCGCGGACAACGCGGACAGCAACGCCAACGTGATGACGATGGGCGCCGCCCAGAACCGCACCGTGCGAAGGGACTTGGTGTTCCGGTCGGGCTTGGGCAGCGCGTGCCGAGCCTGCTTCTGAGACATGGGGCTCCTGTCTGTCGTGCCCACTGTATCGGCTCGAACCGACCGTCAGCCGCCCAGTTTCGCGTGCATCTCCCACACCAGCACCTCGCAGTTCCGCAGCGCGGTCAACCGCCGGCCGCAGGTGTCGGTGAGCCGGGCGGCGTCACCGACCGCGAGTTCGCCGGCGTCCTCGAGTCGCACTTCGCCGCGTGTGACGAACGCGTGCAGATACGGTGCCGCGGGTAGCTCCACCGAGTCGCCGCTGCCCAGCCGCGCGACGTGCAGTGCGGCCGAGCGGTTGTGCAGTGTCAGGGCCCCGTCGTGTCCGGGGATGCCCGAGGCGATGGTGAGAAGACCGCCGCGGGACAGTTGGTCGTCGACATCGACCTGCTGGTGGCCGGGGGTGATGCCGGTCTGATCCGGCGCGATCCACATCTGGATGAAATGCACTGGCTTGAAAGAGGATTCGTTCTTCTCCGAATGGACAATGCCACTGCCGGCCGACATCCGTTGTGCCAGGCCGGGATAGATGACACCCTGGTTGCCGGCCGAATCCCGGTGAGTGAGTTCGCCGTCCAGTACCCAGGTGACGATCTCCATGTCCCGGTGTGGATGGCTGTCGAATCCGGTGGCCGGCTGCACGCGGTCGTCGTTGTTGACCAGCAGCAGTCCGTGGTGGGTGTTGTCGGGGTCGTAGTGATCGCCGAACGAGAAAGAATGCCGGGACTGCAGCCAATCTGTCCTGGTGACAGCGCGATCCACGGCTCGCCGGATGTCCACGGTGGCAGGCACGGGCGCTACCGTCGTGCGGTCGGCAGGGCTCGGGCGTGCGCGTCATCGAGCCCGGTCACGGTCGGGCGTCCTGATGGCCGGGGTACGTCGCGGCGGCCAGTTGCAGGATCTCGTCGCGATCGGCCGCCAGGATGAAACCGGACTGAATCGCCTCGTCCAGCGCGAGGGTGAACCCGGCCAGGTAATCCGGCGCGCCCCCCGGGTAGAGCCGGCGCAGGGTGTCCTCGTCGAATGGTTCGCCGGAACCGAAGATCGCCGACATGATGTTTGCGTCGTCGCTGACCCCCGACGTCCGGGCGATCGGAATGTCCACCCACGGGGTGCGCACGCCACCCGCGGCGATGCCATGGGCGTCCAGCACCGGCGCGGGCGGGTCGTCCTCATGCACCTCCAGCAATGGCGCGCTGGGCGGCGGCGCGCCGGTGCGCACCCAGTTGTGCAGTGCGGCAAGCGCAGCCTGCACCACGTAGTGGTGTTGCGGCCCGAAGTTGATGTAGTGGTCGAGCTGCTGGCCCATCAGGCTGCGGGTGGGGGTGTAGGCCGCCGCGAGGTCCTCGATGGACGCCGACCCGGAGTCGATGGCTGCGACCTGGATCGTGTAATTGTCGGCGTGCGCGGCGCCGGCGATCTCCCACACCCGCAGCAGCTCGTTGTCGGGTTGCCTGGCGAAGTAGTACCCCTGCGGCGTGGCGCCGAAGAGATCGGTTTCGGTGATGACCGTGACGAGCGGCACGCGCAGGTCCGGCCGGAACCTGACCGGCGTTGAGGGGGCGTTGAGCAGCTCGAAAATGGACCGGCTGTCCACCGGCGCGGCGGGGCCGAAGCGGGAGTGCACCAGAAAACCGTCGTACACCTCAGCCAGCGGATCCACGGCATTGATGTAGCTGGTCAAGAACATCGCGGACTGCGATTCACCGAGGGCGATGACGTGCTCGGCGGTCAGCCCGTCCAGGACGGCCGGGCCGGAGTCGGTGACCAGCCGGCCGGCCTGGGAGAAGATGTCGTAGGCGAACGCATCGCCGGGGTGCTCCAGGCTCGCATACCGTTGCGGGCTTTGACTTTTCAGCGACATATCCATGCCCAGCAGATTCATTCCGCCGTCGATGCCGACCTTCTGGACCGAGACCATGACGTAGGCGTAGCCCGCGCGGATCACCTCGCGGTGAGCCATCATCCAGACGGCCGGCGCATCGATGCCACCGCTGACATTGAGCCATTCGACCAGCACGGAGCCGTTGAACCTGGTGTGATCGGCAGGAGTCAGCACCACCATCCGGGTGATGTAATCCGCTGTCTGCGAAGGGATTACCGTCCACCGGCCGCCCGGGTCCAGCTCGCCTTCGGGGGTGTAGGACCGCGCGGTGCCGGAGATGAAGAACTCGTGCGCGACGTAGCCCACCTCGCCGATGTCGAAGGCGCCCAACAGCAGCAGCGGCTGACCTGGCACAGGTGTGGCGGTAGGCGAATCTGTCACAGCGACTCCGGCAGTCCGAATGTGGTGAACAACGACCCGTCCAGAAACGCGACGACATGCGACACACCGTCGCTGCGGATGTCCAGGACGTGCAGCTGGAACGGCACATGCCGCTCGCCCATCCGCAGGTACATCGCCGCCGCCGGCTGTCCGTTGGCCAGCAACGGGACCATTCGCATGTCACCCGGCAGCTCGGCGGGGCATTTCTGGTGAATGAGCGCGATGATGTCGCGCGCGCCCCGGTACCAGCCGGTGTAGGGCGGCATCTCCCAGATGGCCTCGGCGGTGAACACGTCGACCAGCTGGTCGATGTCGTAGGACTCGAACGCGGCGATGTAGCGGGCCAGCAGATCCTGGGCCTGGGCCGAGTCGGGGTCCGCGAGCCGGTCTTCCGTGCTGGGCCCGACAGCTTCCAACTGGGTGCGGGCCCGCTGCAGCAGACTGTTGACGGCGACGGTGGTGGTGCCGATGGCCTCGGCCACCTCGGCGGCCTTCCACTGCAACACATCCCGCAGCAGCAACACCGCCCGCTGCCGCGCCGACAGGTGCTGCAGGGCGGCCACGAACGCCAGCCGCACCGATTCGCGCCGGCCGACCACCTCCGCGGGATCGTGCGGGTCTGCCTGCGGCAGGGGCTCCAGCCAGGGCACCTCGGCCCGCTCGACGAGCTCCGCCGTCGGGTCCGAGCTGGAGGTACCCAGCCCGGTCGGCAGCGGCCGGCGCTGCTGACCCTCCAGGGCCGTCAGGCAGGTGTTGGTGGCGATGCGGTACAGCCAGGTGCGCACCGAGGATCTGCCCTCGAACCGGTCATAGGATTTCCAGGCCCGCAGCAGGGTCTCCTGCACCAGATCCTCGGCGTCGTGCAGGGAGCCGGTCATCCGGTAGCAGTGTGCGAGCAGTTCACGCCGATAAGGCTCGGCGTGGGCGGCGAAATCGGAGGCCGAAGCACCCTCGCCACCGGCCGTGTTTTCGGTGAGCACACTCACCCGGTCGAGACTACGCAGACGCTGTGACAACTCATAGGCAGGAGACGCCTTCCGTCGCCTAAGCTGCCCTCAATGACTACCACCCGCACGGAACGGACCTTCGACGGTGTCGGCGGAGTGCGCATCGTCTACGACGTGTGGTCGCCGGATGTCGCACCGCGCGCGGTAGTGGTCCTGGCCCACGGATTCGGCGAACACGCCCGCCGCTACGACCACGTCACGACGCGGTTGGGGGAGGCCGGGCTGGTCACCTACGCCCTGGACCATCGCGGCCACGGCCGTTCCGGCGGCAAACGGGTGCAGGTGAAGAACATCGCGGAGTACACCGCCGACCTGGACACCCTCGTCGGCATCGCCACCCGGGAATACCCGGGTCTCAAGCGCATCGTGCTGGGACACAGCATGGGCGGCGCGATCGTGTTCGCCTACGGCGTGGAACGTCCCGACAACTACGACCTGATGGTGCTCTCGGCCCCGGCGATAGCCGCGCAGGAGATGGTGCCCGCGGTGGTCGCGCTGGCCGCCAAGGTGCTGGGCGCGCTGGCCCCCGGCTTGCCGGTGCAGCCGCTGGACACCGACGCGATCTCGCGGGACCCCGAGGTGGTCAAGGCCTACTACGACGATCCCCTGGTGTACCACGGCAAGGTCCCGGCCGGGATCGGCCGCGCGTTGCTGGCGGTCGGCGAGACGATGTCCCAGCGGGCGCCGGCGGTGACGGCTCCGCTGCTGGTGCTGCATGGCACCGAGGACCGGCTGACCCCGATCCAGGGCAGCCGACAGGTCATCAGATGCGTGGGTTCCGGCGATGTCCAGCTCAAGGAGTACCCAGGGCTGTACCACGAGGTCTTCAACGAGCCCGAGCGGGATCAGGTGCTGGGCGACGTGGTGTCGTGGATCAACCTGCGGCTGTGAAGCGTGTCGGACCGCCGGATTAGTTTGGCCCCATGACCGACGACAAGATGCTGTCCCGTATCGCGGCACTGCTACGCCAGGCGGAGGGTACCGACAATACCCACGAAGCCGACGCGTTTCTGAGTGCCGCACAGCGGTTGGCGACGGCCGCGTCCATCGACCTGGCGGTGGCGCGTTCGCATTCCTCCAACCGATCCGCCGCGCAGATCCCCACCCAGCGCACCATTACCATCGGCAACGCGGGCACGCGCGGGTTGCGCACGTACGCACAGCTTTTCGTGCTGATCGCCGCGGCGAACGACGTGCGCTGCGACATCGCGTCCAACTCCACGTTCATCTACGCCTACGGGTTCGCCGAGGACATCGACGCCACCCACGCGTTGTACGCCAGCCTGGTGGTGCAGATGGTGCGCGCCTCGGATGCCTACCTGGCGTCCGGCGCGCACCGTCCCACGCCGACCATCACCGCCCGGCTCAACTTCCAGCTCGCGTTCGGGGCGCGGGTCGGTCAGCGGCTGGCCGAAGCGCGCGAGCAGGCCCGTCAGGAAGTGACCAGGGACCGCAGTCGCGCGCCGGGGACGGCGATCGCGTTGCGGGACAAAGAAGTCGAGCTGCGTGATCACTACCGGAGCGCATCGAGGGCGCGGGGCACCTGGCAGGCCAGCCGGGCCACGGCCGGGTACTCGTCGGCTGCCCGACGCGCGGGTGACCGGGCCGGTCGACGGGCCCGGCTGGGCAACAGTCCCGAGTTACCGGGCGCCCGGACCGCGCTGGGCCGGTGACGCGAGATACCCAGCGCGCCAAGGTCTATGGGGCCGAAGTCTTCGTCCGGGCGATGTTCGACCGCGCCCGGGAGCACGGGTTGCCGAGCGTGGAGTTCTTCGGTACGCAGCTGACGCTGCCGCCCGAGGCCCGGTTCGCGTCCGTCGAGTCGGTGCAGCGCTACGTCGACGACGTGTTGGCGCTGCCCGCCGTGCGGTTGCAGTGGCCGGCGGTGTCACCGCTGCGGGTCCGGGCGCGACGCGCGGCCAGCGCCGCGCACTACGAAAACCGCGGCGGCGCCGGCACTATCGCTGTTCCGGACCGGGTCAGCGCCGACTGGGCGATGCGTGAATTGGTGGTGCTGCACGAGGTGGCGCACCATCTGAGCCAGGTCGCCCCGGCACACGGGCCGGAGTTCGTGGCGACGATGTGCACGTTGACGGAGTTGGTGATGGGTCCCGAAGTAGGGCATGTGCTGCGGGTGGTGTACGCCAAAGAGGGAGTGCGATGAACGACCACGAAGCCGATGCGCGCGCACACGAAGTCGAAGCGCAGCTGACCGACGACGAGCGGTTCGCCCTGTTGGTGGGCGTCATGGGTGCCGGGGACATGTGGCCGCTGCGCGACGAGCGCATCCCGCCGGAGGTACCGATGAGCGCCGGATATGTGCCGGGCATCGCCCGCCTCGGCGTGCCGGCACTGCGGATGAGCGACGCCGGACTCGGGGTGACCAATCCCGGTTTCCGCCCGGGTGACACCGCCACCGCCCTGCCCGCCGGGCTGGCGCTGGCGGCCAGTTTCAACCCGGAGCTGGCCCGCGCCGCGGGATCGGTGATCGGCGCGGAGGCACGCGGCCGCGGACTGAACGTACAACTGGCCGGTGCGATGAACCTGGCCCGCGACCCGCGCAACGGCCGCAACTTCGAATACTTCTCCGAAGATCCGCTGCTGAGTGGGGTGCTGGCCGCCGAACAGATCCTCGGCATCCAGCAGCACGGTGTCATCAGCACGGTGAAGCATTTCGCGCTGAACTGCAACGAGACCAATCGGCACTGGCTCGACGCGGTCATCGACCCCGACGCACACCGCGAATCCGACCTGCTGGCTTTCCAGATTGCGATCGAGCGGGGCCGCCCCGGGGCGGTGATGGCTGCCTACAACAAGGTCAACGGCGCCTACTGCGCGGCCAACGCAGTCCTGCTCACCGAGATACTCAAAGGCGGGTGGGGATACCGCGGCTGGGTCATGTCGGACTGGGGCGGCACACCGGGTTGGGAGTGTGCGCTGGCCGGGCTCGACCAGGAATGCGGCGCGCAGATCGATGCGTTGCTCTGGCAGGCAGAGACCTTCGGCGAGCCGCTGCGCGCGGCGTACGCCGATGGACGGTTGCCCGCCGAGCGGCTGTCCGACATGGTGCGCCGCATCCTGCGGTCCATCTTCGCCGTCGGGGCGGACCGATGGGGGCCGGTGCCGGAGCCGGATATGCACGCGCACAACGCTATTGCGACCGAAGTCGCGCGTCAGGGCATCGTGCTGCTGCACAACCGGGGAGTCCTTCCGGTGACGTCCGCAGCCCGGATCGCGGTGATCGGCGGCCACGCTCAGCTCGGTGTGCCGGCCGGATACGGCTCCAGCACCGTGCTGCCGCCCGGCGGCTATGCGGGTGTAATCCCGATCGGGGGCGCCGGGCTGGAAGCCGGGATGCGCAATCTGTATCTACTGCCGTCGAGCCCGCTCGAGGAACTCAGAAAGCAATTCCCGCACGCCGAAATCTACTTCGACCCCGGCATCAACCCCGCCGAGGCGGTCCCGGTGGCCCGCCGGGCTGACGTCGCGATCGTGTTCGCAACCCGGGCCGAAGGGGAGGGATTCGACGGCGCGGACCTGTCGCTGCCGTGGGGCCAGGATGCGCTGATCGCCGCAGTCGCGGCGGTCAACCCGAACACGGTGGTGGTGCTCGAGACCGGCAACCCGGTGGCGATGCCGTGGCGCGCTGCGGTGAACGCAATCCTGCAGGCCTGGTATCCCGGGCAGCGGGGCGGTCAGGCCATCGCGGAAGTCCTTGCCGGACAGGTCAATCCGTCGGGACGGCTGCCGGTCACCTTTCCGGCGGATCTCGGCCAGACGCCGCGCCCGCAACTGCCCGAGGTCGCGGGGCTGGGGACGCCGAGCACGATCCACTACACCGAGGGCGCCGAGGTCGGTTACCGGTGGTTCGCGTCCACCGAGCAGGAACCGTTGTTCGCGTTCGGCCACGGGTTGTCCTACACCAGCTTCGAGTACCGCGATCTCGAGGCGTCCGGCGGCGAAACGGTGGCCGTCACCTGCACCGTGGTCAACACCGGCGAGCGGACCGGCACCGAAGTGCCGCAGCTGTATCTGACCGCAGCGCCCGACGGAAAGCGGTTGCGGCTGTTGGGTTTCGACAGGGTGGAACTGCTGCCCGGGGAGTCCCGCCGGGTACACATCCACGCCGAGCCGCGGCTGCTGGCCCGCTTCGAGGCGGGGAGCTGGCGGATCGCGGCGGGCCGGCACGCGGTGGCCGTCGGCGCGTCGGCGGTGGACCTGAGGCTGACCGGCGAGGTCGAGTTAACCGGCCGCACGTTCGGGTGCTGAGGGACGCCCCGAACGTACGACCCGCGGGCACCGGGGTGACTCAGCCGGTTCCGCCGTCCAATCCATCCAGTCCGGGGTCGCCGGCGGAGCCGTCGACACCACCAGGCGGGGTGCCGTGGCCACCGGCGCCACCGGTGCCGCCGGTTCCGCCGGTGCCTCCCGGCGCAGCCTCGCCGTCGCCACCGGCGCCGCCCGGACCGCCGTCGCCGCCGTCGCCGCCGTCGGCACCCTTCCCGCCGCCGGTGGGGACCCCGCCGCCTCCTCCGCCGCCGCCTTTGCCGCCGTGCCCGCCGTGTGCGCCGGCCTGGCCGGAAGTCGTTGCGTCGCCGCCATTTCCGCCCGTGCCGCCGATGCCACCGATACCGCCCGCACCCGCGTCACCGCCACCGGCTGCCGGCCCGCCGCCGCCACCGATACCGCCGTTACCGCCGGTTCCACCGGCCTGGCCCGGCAGGCCGGGTGCTCCGGAACCGCCCTGACCGCCTGCACCTCCCACGCCGCCGACCGCGCCGTCATAGCCGCTGCCGCCCACGCCACCGGTACCGCCGATGCCGCCGGTACCCGCTCCGCCGACCGCACCGGACTTACCGGTCCCCGACCCGGGTTGTCCGCCACCGCCACCGTCGCCGCCGAGTCCGCCCGTACCGCCGACGCCCGCCGGCAACGGCGAGGTGTTGTCCCCGTTGCCGCCGAGGCCGCCGTCGCCACCCTGGCCGCCCGTGCCGCCGAGGCCACCGTTGCCGTTGGTGCCACCCAGTCCGGCCGAGCCGCCGAGGCCGCCCTGTCCGCCCTGTCCGCCGATTCCGCCTTGGTATCCCTGCTGGTTGGGTCCGCCGACGGCGCCCTCGCCACCCTGGCCGCCCAATCCGCCCTCGCCACCGTTGCCGGCGGTGCCACCGGGGCCGGGAAGCCCGCCGGTGCCACCCATGCCGCCGTTGCCACCGGCATAGCCCGGTCGTCCGACACCTCCGTCGCCGTCACCGCCCCAGCCGCCTTGTCCGCCGTCGCCACCGTTCCCGGCGGTGCCGCCGGTCCCCGGGTTGCCGCCGTTGCCGCCGGTGCCCCCGGTGGCACCGGGCAGACCTGCCGCGTTGCTGCCGGCGCCGCCCCAGCCGCCCTCGCCACCGGCGCCCCCGTTGCCGCCTCTGCCGCCGGTCGCGGCGGCGCCACCTGTTCCCGGATCGCCGCCGTCGCCGCCATTGCCACCGGTGCCGCCGATCAGGCCGGGCTGGCCGGTGGTGCCGTCCCCGCCGCCGTCGCCGCCTTCCCCGCCCTCTCCACCGTCGCCGCCGGTGCCCGCGGTGCCGCCGGTGCCGCTGTTACCGCCGAGTCCGCCGTGACCGCCGTGTCCGCCCTCTGGTCCGGCCTGCCCGAGTGCGGCGTTGCCGCCGTTGCCGCCGTTGCCGCCGTCGCCGCCGGTGCCGGCGGCACCCCAGCTGTTGCGCGTTCCGTCCCCGTGGAGTCCGCCGGCGGCCGAGTCGCCGCCCTTGCCGCCGTTGCCACCGTCGCCGCCGGCACCGATTTCACCGCCGCCGCCGGATCCGCCGTATCCGCCGAAACCGCCATAGCCGCCATAGCCGCCGTAACGCTGGGAACCTGCCGTCGCGTCGCCACCGACAGCGCCTCCCCCTCCGGTGCCGCCGTCGCCACCGGCGGCGGCCTTGCCGACGGCGCCGTCACCGTGGCCGTCGGCACCGCCGACGCCGCCGTTACCGCCATTGCCGCCGTTGCCGCCGTTCTGGCCGCCGCTGCCGCTGTCGGCGGCACCACTGCCACCGACACCGCCGTTGCCCCCGCGGCCGCCCACGCCGCCGTCGCCATTGGTACCGCCGGCCGGACTGTTTCCGCCATTGCCGCCGTCGCCGGCGTGGCCGCCGTGGCCGCCCAGGTGCCCGGATCCCGCCAGGCCGGCCGCCCCTTGGCCACCGTTGCCCCCGGTACCGCCCCTACCGGCGGTACCACCAGTTCCGCCGCTGCCGCCGGTACCGGCGATGCCGCTGGTTCCGCCGGTGCCGCCGTCGCCGCCGCTGCCACCGTCACCAGCGCCGCTGCCGGTGTCGGCGGCGCCGTCCGCACCGTCGGCACCGACGCCTCCAACGCCGCCGTCACCGCCATCTCCGTTGCGACCACCGGCGCCGCTGTCGCCGCCGGATCCGCCCTGCCCACCTGGACCGCCCTTGCCGCCGTTGGGACTGCCGGTCGTTGTCGCGTGCGTGCCGGCTCCGCCTTCGCCACCGGTGCCACCCTTACCGCCGTCGCCGTAAGCGCCCGAGGATCCGCCGCTGCCGCCGGTCCCGGCGGCACCGCCGGCGCCGGCATTCCCGCCATCGCCGCCGACACCTCCGGCACTGCCGCCGAAGGCATCTGAGGAGTCAGGAGCCCCGAGACCGCCGATTCCACCAGTCCCGCCGTGGCCGCCGCGCCCGCCGCTGCCATTGGTGCCGAACGGGCCCGCATTGCCACCGGCTCCGGCATCGCCGCCGGTACCGGCTTGGCCGCCGTTGCCGCCGTCGGAATAGTTCGCGCTGCCGGTCACTCCCTTGCCGCCGGCGCCACCGTCGCCGCCCCGACCACCGTCGCCACCGGTACCCCCGGCGCCGAACAGGCCGGCGGTGCCACCGACTCCGCCGCGGCCGCCACTCCCACCGTCGCCGCCCTGCTGGCCACCCGGGCCGGTGGTCCCGGCCAGTCCGGCCCCACCTGTGCCCCCTGCGCCACCGTTGCCGAGCAGCCATCCGCCGCTGCCGCCTGCGCCGCCGGTCCCGCCCGCGCCACCCAGGCCGCCGGCACCGCCGTTGCCGATGAGTCCGGCGGCCCCGCCGGCTCCACCGGTCGCCCCGGCTTTGGTGCTGGTGCCGCCCCTGCCGCCGTTGCCGTACAGGATCCCGCCTGCGCCGCCGGCGGTGCCGACGCCGTCGACGGTGGCACCGTTGGCGCCGTTGCCGATCAGCGGCCGGCCGAGCAGAACGTTGCTGGGACCGTTCAGCAGCCCGAGCAGGCCGGTGTTCGCCGCCTCATTCGACAGGTAGCTGTCCGCGCCGGACAGCAGGTTGCCGACGAACTGGCTGTGGAACGCCGAGGCATCGGCGGCCAGCCTCTGGTAGTTGGCGGCGTGCTGGGAGAAAAGCTCAGCGACGGCGAGGGATATCTCGTCGGCGGCCGCGCTGCCCACCTGGGTCGTGACGGTGGCCGCAGCGGCGTTGCCAGCCGCGACACCGGTGCCGATTCGGCGTAGGTCGGCAGCCGCGGAGGCCACCACATCGGGCGATAAACGCAGAAACGACACGGCGATACCTCAGTGGTGTGTGGGCAAGCGGGAAGGTTGATCCGGCACGACGCCGGACACCGCGGGCGACATTAGTTGAAGTTTCTGATCGCCGACGGGTAATGAAGTTTATTTGAAAAACATAGGTGTACAACAACGCTGAGCGCAGCAACCAGAATGCACTTGTGAATGGGAATGCATCTGTGTATGCGATATCCGGAAAGCGGTACCGGCGTGCTGATCAGCATAAATCTACGTAAAAACCAGTTCATACCGAACTGTTCCGGACTACGCTCCCGAGGCGAAAATTCAATCGGTCTCAGGAAAGGCACACCGGCCCGATGACGCACGTAATTGCGGTACCAGAAACAATGATTTCCGCTTCGCAGCAACTCGCTGGAATCCAGTCATCGGTGACGCAAGCCAATTCAGCGGCCGCACGTTCCACTACAGCTGTCCTCAGCGCCGCCAGCGATGAAGTATCCCTGGCTATTGCCGAACTTTTCGGTAATTACGCCCGTGAGTATCAGGCGCTGAGTGGCCGAGCGGCGCAGTTCCATGCACAGTTCGTCCAGGCCACGGCCACCGCAGCCGGCGCCTATGTCGCCGCCGATGCCGCCAGTGCCTCCCCCTTGGTGCTTCTCGAGCACCTCGTTCTGGATGTCATCAACGCGCCGACCAATCTGCTGCTCGGGCGCCCGTTGATCGGCAACGGTGTCAACGGTGCCCCGGGAACCGGACAAGCGGGCGGAGCTGGCGGTCTGCTGTGGGGTAACGGTGGCGACGGCGGGTCCGGGGCACCCGGACAGACCGGCGGCCGGGGTGGCGACGCCGGCCTCATCGGACACGGGGGCGCCGGCGGTACCGGCGGAACCGGTGTCACAGGATCGATCGGCGCCCAGGGCGCAGTCGGCGGTAGCGGCGGTGCCGGCGGTACGGGCGGCGCCGGCGGCACCGGAGGTCTGCTCTGGGGCAATGGCGGCCCGGGCGGAGCCGGTGGCGTCGGCGGAACAGGCGGTACCGGAGGCACCGGCATCAATGGCATTGCTGGCGGCGGCCCGGGCGGCATCGGCGAGCAGGGCGGTCAGGGCGGTCAAGGTGGCATCGGTGGTAATGGCGCTGGGGGAGGCGCTGGCGGGCGAGCCCCGGGTCTGTTCGGTGGAACGCAGGGTGCCCATGGCGGGGGCGGTGCCGGCGGAGTTGGTGGCACTGGCGGAATGGGCGGTCAGGGCGGCGAAGGACTGGCCGACACCGGTTCCGGGGCCACCAACGGCGGTCAGGGTGGCACCGGCGGAACTGCCGGCATCGGCGGAGCCGGCGCTGACGGCGCAGCACCCGGGGCTATCGGCACCGGGGGCAAAGGCGGCACCGGCGGCACCGGGGGTGCGGGCATGCAAGGGATCGCGGGCGTCGGCCTCCTCGGCGAAGGTGGCAATGGCACGTCCGGCGCCCAGGGCGGCACCGGAGGTACCGGCGGCGCGGGCAACGGTGGCATCAACGGCAACGGCGGGACCGGCGGTACCGGCGGTGAAGGCGGCCAGGGTGGCAACGGGTCCGCAAAGGACGGCGACGGTGGCAACGGCGGCACCGGAGGTGCCGGAGGCACGCCGGGCACCGGCGGTACCGGTGGCAGCACGGGCCCCGGCGGCACCGGAGGACGAGGCGGCGACGGCAGCGACGGCGGCGACGGGGGAGCCGGAGGTACCGCCACCACCGCGGGCGACGACAACGTGTTCGGTGGGACCGGCGGCGCCGGCGGCACCGGAACTGCCGACGACACCGGTGTCGGCGGACGCGGCGGTGACGGTGGCGTTGCGACAAGCACCGGCAACGGAACCGCCCACGGAGGCGCCGGTGGTTCCGGCGGCGAGGGACCGTGGGGCGGCACCGGAGGGAACGGCGGTGCGGCGGTGAGCGGCGGCACGGCGAACGCGATCTCCGGGAACGGCGGCACAGGCGGTACCGGGACCACTCATCTCGGCGGCACCGGCGGTGGCGGTGGTTTCGCGACGCTGAACAATGGTCCGGGAAACGTCACCGGTGGTCAGGGTGGTGACGGCGGTGCCGGCGCGGCCGGCGGCGGCGATGGAGGAGGCGGGGGCACGGCCATCGCCGGCGGCACCGGGAATGCCACCGGGGGCGCCGGCGGGGCCGGTGCCGACGGTGGGACCGCCGTGGCCGGTGGCAACGGCGGCCGCGGCGGGAACGCCTACTCCGTCGGCGGGCAAGCTTCGGTCGCCGGCGCCGGCGGGCAGGGCGGCACCGGCACCACCGGCGGAAAGGGCGGTGATGGTGGAATCACGCGTGGCAACGTCACCGACATACTGACCGCCGGCACCGGAGGTGCGGGCGGCAATGGCACCGCCGGCGCGGGTGGCGCGGGCGGGAACGGCGGTGCGGCGGTGAACTCCGGCACCTCGTTGACGGACGCGGTCGGCGGCGCCGGCGGGGCCGGCGGCGCAGCGACCGGTGGTCACGCCGGAATCGGGGGACGCGGTGGTGACGCGAGTGTCACTGAGCCAGGTTCCGCAGCGGATGCTGTTGGGGGGCGCGGCGGGGCGGGCGGCGCGGGCATCGCCGGCGACGGCGGAAACGGCGGTCGGGGCGGCGACGGAACCAACGCGGGAACCGGCAATAGTCTGGGCGGTCGCGGCGGGGACGGCGGCAACGCAGCCAGCCCACTCACCGACGGGGGCGACGGCGGAGACGGCGGAAACGCGGTGGGTGGTGCGCATGCTCAAGGAGGTCTCGGCGGAGCCGCCGGGGCCGGCGGTCCCGGCGGTCAGCCCGGTGCCCCCGGCACCAATGGCTCTCCGTAACGGGCCGGTCGGCTACTACGGGTCGCTGTCGTCCGGCTGGTCCGGCCGAGCCGACACGATCGCGCCCGTCTCGCCTTCGGCCTGTTCCTCGGCCTCCACCTCGGGATCCTTGGCCAGCAACACCTGCATGGCGTTGTTCAGGAACGCCACCGTCGGCACCGCCAGCAACGCGCCGACGATCCCGGCCAATACCCCACCGGTGGAGATGGCCAGCACCACCGCCAACGGATGGATCGAGACCGCGCGTCCCATCACCACGGGCTGCAGCACGTGCGCTTCGAGCTGGTTCACCACGATCAGCAGGCCGAGGGTGAGCAGCGCGTAGACCATGCCCTTGGCCAGCAGCGCCACCACCACCGCCAGCAGGCCAGAGACCAGTGCGCCGATCAGCGGTATGAAGGCGCCCAGAAACACGATGGAGGCCAGCGGCAACGCCAGCGGTACGCCCATGATCGCCAGACCGGCGCCCACCCCGGCCGCATCGGTCAGCGCGACCAGGAACGTGGCGCGGATGTAGCCGGTCAGGGCGCCGTATCCGGCCTTGCCGGCCTCGTGGACGCGGTCGCGGACATGGGTCGGGAAGATCTGCTGAACGTACTGCCAGATGTTGCGGCCACCGTAGAGGAAGAAGATCAGGGTGAACAGCACCAACACCGCGGCGGTAGCCAGCTCGGTGATGGTGGCCGCGGTAGACAGCGCCCCGCTGGTCAGCTTCGCTTGGTTGTTCCGCAGCGCTTCGATCGCGGAGTTGCCGGCGTTGTCGATCTGTTCGCGGCGCACGTGCGCCGGCCCCTCGATGAGCCAGCGGCGCAGGGAGTCGATGCTGTGCTCGACCTGGGTGACGAGGTCCGGGACGCCGACGATGAACTGGGTGACCACGAACGTCAGAATGCCGCCGAGGATCGCGAATCCGGCCAGCAGCACCAGCGCCACCGCGAAGCCGCGCGGCAGACCCCGCATGTCCAGCCAGTCCACCAGCGGCATCAGCAGCGCGCTGAACATCAGGGCCAGCAGCACCGGCACCACGATGACTTCGAGTTTCTCGACCACCCACAGCAGCGCCACCGCGGCCACCACGATGACCACCAGCCGCCACGACCATGCGGCGGTCTTGCGGACCAGCGGGCTTACCGCATCGTCATCGATAGTTGCTGACATCGGATCAGCGTAGCTGGACGCCGGTGCGGTGGGTCGCACGCGCTTCCTCACGACACGTCGGTGGTCGTGGAATCGGCATCGTCGAACCGGACACTGACCCGCTGAAAGCGTTTGACCCGTTCGGCTTTCGCCCGCCTGGTGTAGGTCTTGCGGTCAGCGGGGGTCAGGTCCACGTCGTCAGTGAACGGCGTCAGCAGGGCACGCGGGTGGAGTTGCTCCACCAGCACCACGTTGATCTCGGCGCACAACACCAACGTCGACGACACCAGGAACAGGAACGCGAGCATGCCCAGCACCAGCGCGAACACGCTGTTGGTCGCGCTGGCCGATTTCACGACGTGGCCGACGTAACCGGCGCCGAACCACTGCAGGACCTGCCAGATGAACGCCGCGGCCAGGGCCCCCGGCAGCACCTGGCGATAGCTGAGGTCGCGCGCGGTGGTGAGGCGGAAGGCCACCAGGCAGATCGACGCATTGATGCCGATGGCGACCAGCGCGATGCCGATTTTCCCGAACACGCCGAGCGATCCCGTCGCGTGCCCGACGCCGGACAGCAGGGTCGACGCGATGGCCGCCGAACCCAGCACGAACAGCAGCAGCAGGCTGAATGCCCGGGAACGGAACGGGTCGCGGCGCTGGTCCCGCGGCACCGCCCACACCGAATCCATCGCGTTCTGCACCGCCTGGCCCACACCCAGGCCCCCGTAGAGCGCGCCCAGTATGCCGACCACCACAGCGACCGTCCCGCCGCTGAGTCCCTCCGGCTGCTGCAGCTGGCTACCGATCACCGGGAACTGACTCAGGGTGCTCTGCAGCACCTTCGCCTTGAGATCCGGCCGGTCGGCGAGCAACACTCCCAGGCCGGTGGTCAACAGCAACAGCATGGGAAACAGCGACACGAACGCGTAGTAGGTGATCAGGGCGGCCAGGTAACTGCCTTGGTCGTCGAGGTACTTGTAGATGACGGCGACGGCCACCCCGACGCCGCGGTTACGCCGTTGCAGCCTGTCCAACCAGCCGACCATCGCCGATCACTTCATTCCCACGCCGAGATATCACGCCGACCCGACCCCCTGCCCGCAGGGTTGCGCCCGGTCATACCCCGATTTGCCGGTGGTCAATCGCGCCGGTCATCGGTGTCATTCCCCCAAAACCGCCGACGCGGGCCGCCACGGTTCGGTTACGACCCTGGAACGACCCCGACACGCTCGGCGACGTGCAGGTATGGTGTCGCCACCTGCGCGGTTACCCTAGTTCGATGTCACCGGACGCCGCTGCCCGCAAACCGGTGGGCGGGTGGTTGGAGACGCTCTCCCGCCCAGCAGACGCGCCCCCGCGCGGCAAGTACTGGTGGCTGCGGTGGGTGGGACTGTCCCTCGTGGTGCTCGTGCTCGGCGTCGAGATCGTGTTGGTGCGCGATCAACTGGCCAAGGCCTGGATGAGCTTGTTCGACGCCAAGTGGTGGTGGTTGGTCGCGGCGATGATCGCCGCGGCGGCGTCGATGCACAGTTTCGCTCAGATCCAGCGCACCCTGCTGGCGTCGGCCGGTGTACAGGTGAAGCAACTGCGTTCGGAAGCAGCGTTCTACGCCGCGAACTCGTTGAGTACCACGCTGCCCGGCGGGCCGGTGATCTCGGCGACGTTCCTGCTGCGCCAGCAGCGCCTGTGGGGCGCATCCACGGTGGTGGCGTCGTGGCAGCTGGTCATGTCGGGCGCGCTGCAGGCGGTCGGGCTGGCGGTGCTGGGTTTGGGTGGGGCGTTTCTGCTGGGCGCGAAGAACAACCCGTTTTCGCTGCTGTTCACGCTGGGCGGGTTCGTCGCGTTGTTGTTGCTGGCGCAGGCGGTGGCGTCGCGGCCGGAGTTGATCGAAGGCATCGGCATCAAGGTGCTGTCCTGGGTGAACTCCATTCGCGGCAAACCCGCCGAGACCGGTGTGGAGAAGTGGCGCGAGATCTTGATGCAGCTCGAGTCGGTGAGCCTGAGCCGACGCGACCTGGGGGCGGCGTTCAGCTGGTCACTGTTCAACTGGGTCGCCGACGTCGCGTGCCTGGCCTTTGCGGCCTACGCCGCGGGAGATCATGCCTCACTGGCAGGGTTGACGGTCGCCTACGCCGCGGCGCGCGCGGTGGGGACGATCCCGCTGATGCCGGGTGGTCTGCTGGTGGTGGAGGCAGTGCTGGTCCCCGGTCTGGTGTCCAGCGGAATGTCGTTGCCCAACGCCATCTCGGCGATGCTGATCTACCGGCTGATCAGCTGGCTGTTCATCGCCGCGGTCGGCTGGGTGGTGTTCTTCTTCATGTTCCGCCGGGTCACCGACAGCGACTCCGACGACCCGCCCACCGATCCAGGTGTCCGCGGCCGCGGGCTGAACGCTGTTGTCGATCCGTCCGACAGCGCGCTGCAGGGTCCGTTGCCGCCGCCGGAGCATGAGCCGGCGGCCGACGCCAACCAGCGAGGCTGATCAGCCGGCGGCGCGTGCCGGACCGGGACGGGGACCGGGCCCGGGGCCCGCGAGCGGGGCCGGCTGGCCGCCCACCGCGGCGGCGCCCGGCAGGCCCGGCAGCGCGCCGCCCGCGCCTTGGGCCGCCTGGAACAGGCTCAGTGCCTGCGGCAACGTGATCGGCAGTCTGCACTGGGTGCCCAGCTTGTTCAGCGGGTTGGCGAGGCCTTGCAGATCCAGCGCGACCTTCGGGTGGGTCTCGAAGTAGCTCTTGAGCGTGGTGGCCGACTGCGGGCCCGCGGGTTCCTGCAAGGCCGACGTCAGGGCCTGGTTGGTGTCCGGATGCGAATCCAGGTAATCACCGGTCTGCTTTGCGACGGTGCCCACGGTGCGGGCCACTTCGCTGGCCGCGCACGGGTCCGTCGAACCTGTTGCTGCGGGTGCCGCGACAGATGCGCTGCCGGCGCCGGTCAGACCGGCTGCGATCACTACTGCGAAAAGCCCGCGACGCGTGCTTGCTTGCATGGGTAACTCCTCGGTGGTTCGCCTCGCGATGTCTGCCGACCCGCGGGCCTCGACCATCCTGCCATCGGCGGCCGATACGTCGCCAACGCAACCTGAACGATTGCGCGGTGGCTGCGACGGCGCTGCGACTCCGCGTCCCGGTAACCCGCTGCGATCGCGGCTACGAGGGGATCCGCAAGCATTGCGGATCACAGACCGAACCGTTGTTCTGACGCTGTGGTCGGCAGATGACCGTCACGACTTAACAACGATCCCGGGGAACCGCTGTCACCGCAGCTCAGGAACCGATAAGCAAACTTCGGGCACAACGTCCTCCGGTAGGCTCGCGGGCGCGCTGCGTACGAAATCACGGAATACGGGGAGTGGGAAATCCAGCAGTTCATGATGCGGCTGAGCCGCAACCTGCGCCGATTTCGCTGGCTCGTCTTCGCCGGCTGGTTGCTCGCGCTGGTTCCGGCGGTGTATCTGGCGATGTCGCAGTCGGGGAATCTGACCGGCGGCGGATTCGAGGTCGCCGGCTCCCAGTCGCTCAACGTGCACGACCAACTCGTCGCGCAGTACCCCGAACTCGGCGCCTCCCCGCTGGCGCTGGTGGCCGCCCCCCGCGCCGACGCCACCTACCAGGACATCAACGACGCCGTCGCGCAACTGAAGAAGATCGCCGCCGACCTGCCCGGCGTCACCGTCGCACCCAATCCCACCCAGCGCCCACCGCAACCCGACCGGCCCTACGTCGTGACCCTGCACCTGGACGCCCGCAATCCCGGCACCAGCGACGTCGCCAAGAAACTGCGCCAACGGATCGGCGTGGAAGACGATCGCTCCGGGGAGACCGCCAACGGCCACGTGCGCCTCTACGTCATCGGTCAGGGCGCCCTGTCCGCCGCCGCGGCAGCCAACACCAAGCACGACATCGCCAAAGCCGAAGAGTGGAACCTGCCGATCATCCTGATCGTGCTGCTGGCGGTGTTCGGATCGCTGGCGGCCGCGGCGATCCCGCTGGCACTGGGCGTGTGCACGGTCGTGGTGACCATGGGACTGGTCTATCTGCTGTCCATGCACACCACCATGTCGGTATTCGTGACGTCGACGGTGTCGATGTTCGGCATTGCGCTGGCCGTGGACTATTCGCTGTTCATCCTGATGCGCTTCCGCGAGGAACTGCGCACCGGACGGCAGCCGCAGGAGGCGGTGGACGCCGCCATGGCCACGTCCGGGCTCGCGGTGGTGCTGTCCGGCATGACGGTCATCGCCTCGCTCACCGGTATCTACCTGATCAACACCCCGGCGCTGCAGTCGATGGCCACCGGCGCGATCCTGGCGGTCGCGGTCGCGATGCTCACCTCCGCCACGCTGACGCCGGCGCTGCTGGCCACCTTCTCCCGCGCAGCGGCCAAACGGTCGGTGCTGCTGCACTGGTCCAGGCGACCGGAGAGCACCGTCTCGCGGTTCTGGACGCGCTGGGTCGGCTGGGTGATGCGCCGGCCCTGGATTTCGGCGCTGGCGGCGTCGGCGGTGCTGCTGCTGATGGCGGCGCCGGCGACGGCGATGGTGCTGGGCAACAGCCTGCTGCGGCAGTTCGACTCGTCGCACGAGATCCGCGCCGGGGTGGCCGCGGCATCGCAGGCCCTCGGCCCGGGCTCGATGGGTCCGGTCCAGGTGCTGGTCACCTTCCCCGACTGGCCGGAGGGACCGGACGCCCCGCCCGCGCACGCCCAGATCATGGCGGCGCTGCGCGAGCAGATGGCCAAGGCGCCCGACGTCGCGTCGGTGCCACCCCCGGTCTACAGCGAAGACAAGAAGAGCGCGCTGCTCAGTGCGGTGTTGTCGGTCGACCCCGAAGACATGCGGGCCCGGCACACGGTGGACTGGATGCGCAGCCAGCTGCCGCGAACCGCCGGGGACGCGAAGGTGGCGGTCGGCGGGTCGACGGCGCTGATCAAGGACTTCGACGATCGGGTCGCCGAAACCCAGCCGCTGGTGCTGGGCTTCGTGGCGCTGATCGCCTTCCTGATGCTGCTGCTCTCGGTCCACTCGGTGCTGCTGGCGCTCAAGGGCGTGCTGATGACGTTGCTGTCGGTGGCGGCCGCCTACGGATCGCTGGTGATGGTCTTCCAGTGGGGGTGGGCCGCACCGCTCGGCTTCCCGCACCTGACCTCGATCGACAGCACCGTGCCCCCGTTGGTCCTGGCGATGACGTTCGGGTTGTCCATGGACTACGAGATCTTCCTGCTCACCCGGATCCGGGAGCGTTTCCTGCAGACCGGGCACACCCGCGACGCCGTCGCCTACGGGGTGAGCACCAGCGCCCGCACCATCACCAGCGCCGCGCTGATCATGATCGCGGTGTTCTGCGGGTTCGCGTTTGCCGGTATGCCGCTGGTCGCCGAGATCGGGGTGGCATGTGCGGTCGCGATCGCCGTCGACGCCAGCATCGTCCGGCTGGTCCTGGTGCCCGCCTTGATGGCGGTGTTCGCCAAGTGGAATTGGTGGATACCGGGTTGGCTGGGCCGGGTCCTGCCATCGGTGGACTTCGACCGTCCGCTGCCCGACGTCGACCTGGGCGGCGTCGTCGTGATCCCTGAGGACATCACCGCCGCGATCGCGCCCAGCGCCGATCTGCGCATGGTGATCAAGTCGGCCGCTAAGCTCAAAACCCTTGCCCCCGATGCCATTTGCGTGACCGACCCGCTGGCTTTCACCGGCTGCGGGCGCACCGAGCCGGACCGGGACCCGGCGACGGCCGAAGACACCGACTCGGTGACGCTGACGCTCGCCACCGGCCCGGTGGGGCAGGCCACCGCACGCAAAGTCGGGCTGTCCTACCGCTCCAGCATCGCCCGGGCCATGCCGTGGACCGACCGGCCGGTGCACCCCGTCACCCTGTGGCGCGGACGGTTGGCCGTTGCCCTCGACGCCCTGCAGAGCCGGGAGCCCAGGTCGGCACGGCCCCGGTACCGGCGGCAGAGCCCGGTGGAGACCACGAATGTCCAGCTGCCCACCGGCGATCGCCTGCAGGTGCCCACCGGCGCCGAAACGCTGCGGCTCAAGGGCTACCTGATCATGAGCCGTAACAGCAGCCGCGATTATGCCGACTTTGCTGACATGGTGGAGGTGATGGAACCGGAGACCGCAGCGGTGGTGCTGTCCGGGATGGATAGGTATTACTGTTGTCAGCCTCCCGGCTCGTCTCCCCGGCGGTACTGGGTCGCCAGCCAGCTGGTCCGCCGGCTGGCCGATCCCGATCCGTGCGACCTCGACGACGTGTCGACAGATTCCGGTGTCAAGGCAAACTGGGAGGAGGTCCGGCAGCGCTGTCTGTCGGTGGCCGTCGCGATGTTGGAGGAGGCGAGGTGACGTTGGCAGCCGACCAGCGCAGACCGGCGCCTGCCCGCGGCGCCAGGTCCAGGCCCGAGGCGGCCGGGCACCCCGACCCGGATCAGCCGGTCGAATTCTGGTCCACCGCCGCTATCCGCTCGTCGTTGGAGGGTGGCGACATCGCCACCTGGAAGCGCATTGCCAGCGCGCTCAAACGGGACCCGTACGGCCGCACCGCCCGTCAGGTCGAGGAGATCCTCGGCGGTGCGCGCCCGGCCGGCATCGCCAAGGCGCTGTGGGAGGTGCTGGAGCGGGCTCGTGCGCACCTGGAGGCCAATGAGCGCGCCGAGGTCGCCCGCCACGTGAAGCTGCTGATGGACCGCTCCGGCCTGGTGCAGCAGGAGTTCGCCTCGCGTATCGGCGTCACCGCCGAAGACCTGGCCGACTACCTGGACGGTCGCGTCAGCCCGTCGGCTTCCCTGATGATCCGGATGCGCCGGTTGTCCGACCGGTTCGTGCGGGTCAAGAACGAACGCTCGCCGCACGCCAACTAGCGGGCACTGATCGGCGCGATGTCCTGTACCAGCCAGTCGTTGCCGCGCTTGGTCAACGTCACCCGCACCGCCGGGGCCGCCTGACTGGTGGGCTGGCCGGGCGAGTTCTGCGTCACCCGCATGATCACCGCAACGCTGGCCGCCGACGGCCCGATGGCCTCGACCCCGGCCGCCAAGGTCGACGCCTGCGCCGTCACCTTGCGCTGCAACAGGTCCGCGCTGGTCCTGGTGTACTCCTCTTTGAACTTGCCGGCCTGCTCCGGCACCATCAGCGAGGCAGCACGGTCGATATTCACCCCCGGAGCCGTCGGCGAGAACGACGCCACCGCCTCGGCGGCGCCGGTGGCGACCTGCACCACCGTCACCGAGTCCCGCTTGAACTGGTCGTCGTTGGCGGTCCAATGCGTGTAGCCGGTCAGCACCGCCGCGCAGACGGCCGCCGTGGCCAGAAATGCCACCGCGAGCCGCAGCCGGGGCGCGTCGTCGTCGGTGCCGAGGGTGACCGCATCGCGGCGCATCAACCAGAAGTTGACGGCTACGCCCTCGACGATCAGCAGCACCAGCGCGGTGCCGACCGCCACCCACCACCGCGGCCAGGCCAGCACCACGCCGATCGCCGCCAGCGCGGCGATCGCCACCAGCGGCGCCAGGATGTCGAACGCCGCGAACCGCCAGGCGTTCCTCATTTGATCAGCTCCAGCTTGGAGATCATCAGCTTGCCGTCGATCTGCGAGACGTCCAACCGCAGGCTCCAGCGCACCACCTGCGGTTGTCCGCCGGACTTCTCGGCCACCGAAGCGGCCACCAGCATCACCGAGTCGGTTCGGGTGGCGAAGGCGGGCAGCTTGGTGGGTACCACCTGTCGCGGCGATCCGGGGACGGTATCGAGGTCGCGGTGCATGGTGTCGATGGCCACCGACTCCACCCGGCCGACGCTCTGTGCCTGTAGCTTCGCGGCCACCTGCCGGTAGCCCTGCATGGTGGCCTCGAAGTCGGTGTTGAGTTCGCCGACCGTCCCGTCGTGCAGCCGTTGCAGGCTGGCGTCGATGTTGCTGCTGTTCATGTTGATCAGCACGTTGGACCACTCGTAGGCCGTTTGCATGACCTTGGACAGGTAGATGCGCTCGCCGGAGTCGTCTTTGTGGTTGGTCCAGATGAGCACGCCGAGCACCACCGCCGCGACGCAGACCAGGCCCAGCACCGCCGACGCGATGCCGTAGGGGGAGAACACCCCGCTGCCGTACTCGGCGTCGTCGGCGTCTGCGGTCTCGCTGTCCGCCTCAGTTTTCTCCTGGTCAGGCATGGCCCGATCGTTGCACCCGAAACCAGATGGAAGGATGGCGGGGTGACAGTAGAGGCCATCCGCTCGGGTATCGATCTGAGCTACGTCGACCCAGCCGCCCGACCGCAGGACGACCTTTTCGGTCATGTGAACGGCCGCTGGCTGACCGAGTACGACATTCCCGCCGACCGCGCCACCGACGGCGCCTTCCGCACCCTGTTCGACCGCGCCGAGGAGCAGGTGCGCGACCTGATCGTGGAGGCGAGCCGCAGCCAGGCCGCGCACGGGACCGACGAGCAGCGCATCGGCGACCTCTACGCCAGCTTCCTCGACGAGGAGACCGTGCAGCGCCGGGGGCTGCAACCGTTGCACGACGAACTGCAGGTCATCGACAGCGCCGCCGATCGTGCTGCGCTGGCCGCAGCGGTCGGGGCCCTGCAGCGCACCGGGGTGGGCGGCGGTGTCGGGTTCTACGTGGACACCGACTCCAAGAACTCCACCCGCTACCTGGTGCACTTCAGCCAGTCCGGGATCGGCCTGCCCGACGAGTCCTACTACCGCGACGAGCAGCACGCCGCCGTGCTCGCGGCCTACCCGGGCCACATCGCGACGATGTTCGGGCTGGTCTTTGGCGGCCCCGCCGACGAGCACGCCGACACCGCGGCCCGCATCGTGGCGCTGGAGCGCAAACTCGCCGCCGCGCACTGGGACGTGGTCAAGCGCCGCGACGCCGACCTCACCTACAACCTGCGCAGTTTCGCCGACCTGCAGACCGAGGGCGGCGGCTTCGACTGGGCCGGATGGACGGCAGGGCTGGGCACCACGCCGGAACGTGTCGCGGAAGTCGTTGTCCGGCAACCGGATTACCTCACCACCTTCGCCGAGCTGTGGAGCAGTGCGGATTTCGAGGACTGGAAGAGCTGGGCGCGCTGGCGGTTGATTCGTGCCCGATCCCCGTGGCTGACCAGTGAATTGGTGGACGCGGACTTCGATTTCTACGGCCGCCGGCTCACCGGCACCGAGCAGATCCGGGACCGCTGGAAGCGGGCGGTTTCGCTGGTGGAGACCCTGATGGGCGACGCCGTCGGGAAACTGTATGTGCAGCAACACTTTCCGCCGGGCGCCAAGGACCGCATCGACGCGCTGGTGGAAAATCTGCAGGAGGCCTACCGGATCAGCATCAGCGACCTGGACTGGATGACGCCGCAGACCCGCGAGCGTGCGCTGACCAAGCTGGCCAAGTTCACCGCCAAGGTCGGCTATCCGGTCAGCTGGCGGGACTACTCGGCGCTGGTGATCCGCCGCGACGACCTGTACGGCAACTACCAGCGCGGCTACGCCGTCAACCACGATCGGGAACTGGCCAAGCTGGGTGGCCCGGTGGACCGGGACGAATGGTTCATGACACCGCAGACCGTCAACGCCTACTACAACCCCGGGATGAACGAAATCGTCTTTCCCGCCGCCATTCTGCAGCCGCCGTTCTTCGACGCCGACGCCGACGACGCCGCCAACTACGGTGGCATCGGTGCGGTGATCGGCCACGAGATCGGGCACGGTTTCGACGACCAGGGCGCCAAGTACGACGGTGACGGCAACCTGGTGGACTGGTGGACCGACGACGACCGCACCGAGTTCGGCGCCCGCACCAAGGCCCTGATCGAGCAGTACGAGGCGTATGTCCCGCGCGACCTGGACGGTGGGCACCACGTCAACGGCGCATTCACCGTCGGCGAGAACATCGGCGACCTCGGCGGACTGTCGATCGCGCTGCTGGCGTATCAGTTGTCGCTGAACGGCCGGCCGGCGCCGGTGATCGACGGTCTCACCGGCGTGCAGCGCGTCTTCTTCGGCTGGGCTCAGGTGTGGCGCACCAAATCCCGTGCCGCCGAAGCGATCCGGCGCCTGGCGGTGGACCCGCACTCGCCGCCGGAGTTTCGCTGCAACGGCGTGATCCGCAACGTGGATGCGTTCTACGAGGCGTTCGACGTGTCCGAGGAGGACCAACTGTTCCTCGACCCGGGCAGCCGCGTCCGCATCTGGAACTAGGCGCACCCCCGGGCCCGCACCAAACCATAAGGTGACTCACTAGTAACTTTTCAGTACCTCAAGTATGGTTTAACCTAAGTTGTCGTGGTCAACAGACACTGAAAACCACGACACGGGGGTACACGTGATCGAATCTCGGGACGACTTGACGTTCTATCTGGCGGCGGACCTCAAGGCCCAGGGGCTGGAACGCTGGCGGCTGCGGTACCGGCTGACGCAGCGCCCGACACATTTCCAGCGGCTGCTGCGCAAATCGGAATACTGGACCAACACCGCGCGCACGCCGGTAGGACGCCTCATCGCCGGTTATTTCCAGCTACGGACCAAGCTGCTCGGCGAGCGACTCGGCTTCGTCGTCTCGCGCAACGTCTTCGGCCCGGGGTTGTCGATCGCCCACGTGGGCCCGCTGCACGTGCACTACCGGGCGAAGATCGGCGCCAATTGCCGTATCCACCAAGGGGTTTCAATCGGAGAGGGGCTCCCCGGCCAGTATCCCGTCATCGGCGACGACGTGTTCATCTCTCCTGGCGCCATCATCCTCGGCGTCGACGTCGGCAATCGCGCGAGCATTCGTGCCGGAGCGGTGGTGACCAAGCCGGTTCCCGACGATGTCGAGGTCGCCGGCGTGCCCGCCCGGATCATCTACGACCGGCGCCAACCCGCCGTACCGTCGCTGCTCAGCCGTTCGGCTTCGTAACCGCCGGGGCTACAACTGCCAGTCGTTGGAGCCGTCATTCTTCGGCACACCGACGGAGTTCTTGACGATGATCGGGTCTCCGCTGCCGAAGTTGTCGAAGAACCACTTGGCGTTGGACGGGCTCAGATTGATGCAGCCGTGGCTGACGTCCCGCTTGCCCTGATCGCCCACCGACCACGGTGCGCTGTGTACGAAGTTGCCGCTGTTGTCGAACCGGACGGCGTCGGACACGGTCACCTTGTAGCCGTTGGCCGAGTTGACCGGGACCCCGTAGGTCGAGGAGTCCATCACCACGGTCGGCATCTTCTCCAGCACGTAATAGGTGCCGTTGGCGGTCTGATGACCGCCGGAGGCCATACCCATCGACATCGGGAACGTCTGGACGACGGTCCCGTTGCGGGTGATCGTCATCTGGTGCGTGGCGTCGTCGGCGGTGGCGATCAGCGAGTCGCCGGTACGGAAGCTCGACTTGGTGCCGGCCGCATCGATGTTCACCGCGGTGTTGGGCGGCCAGAACGCCAGCGGCCGCCAGCGCACCTGCGACGGGGTCAGCCAGTAGAACTTGCCCGGCACCGGCGGGACCGACGAGATGTGGATGGCGCGCTCGGCCATCGCCTGGTCGGCGATCGGTACCTGGAAGTTGATGATGATCGGTTTTGCCACGCCCACCATCGCGCCGTTCACCGGATTGAAGGCCGGCGGCCGGAACGGCGGTTCGCCGATGAACGGGGTGTTGTCCTGACCGGCCGGCGCGGGTCCGCTGGCCACCGGCGCCGCGCCCGGGATGCCCGGAATCGGTGCCAGCGGGTCGGGCAGCGGCGGCAGGGCTATCGGATCCGGCAGCACGGGGTCACCCGGCGCGACCACGACGGGGCCGGGGTCGCCGGGCGGCTCGTCCGGGTCAGCCACTGCCGGACCGGCACCCAGCGCCAGCACTGCGACCACCCCGAAAACGTTCAGAGCGGCAGCGACAAAGGCCCAGAGACGTCCCCTCGAAAAGTCTCTCGTCCTGCGCGACATATCGATCCCTCCGGTCAAATTCTCCGACCCAGTGTGGCACAGCAGCACCACCGGTTAGCCAATCGGCGAGCTCCGGCCAACCGTTACCGACCCCAGTTCAGGCCGCTGACCTGCGGTGTTAATCGTCCTGTGAAATTGCCGTCCCGGCCCCCTGGGCAGGGTCCGCCGGCAGCGCTTCGATCACCCGCCCGAGCGCCGACATCGCCAGCAACGCCAGGCCCATCAGGATCGCCGACGCGGTCAGCATCATCGCCACACTGCGCTCCAACAGCAGCCCGCCGGCCAGCGAGCCTGCCATGATGCCCACCTGAAACGCCGTCACATACAGACTGGAGGCACCGTCGGGGTCGTCCGCCCCGGCGCGCATAGCGGCGGCCTGCAGCATCGGCGACACCGCGGTGGCCATCGCCCCCCACAGCACGATCGCGGCGGTCCCCACGATCAGCGCCGTGCGGGCGGAGTCGTGCCAGCGGTAGGCCAGCACACTCAACAACACCAGGGCGGTCGTCAGCCCGGCGATGCAGATGATGACGGCACCGCGGGGGCGGCGGTCCAGCGGCCGGCCCACCAACGCGACCGCGAGCACCCCGGCGATGCCGTAGGCGGCCAACAGCCAGGCCTGGTTGGGGCCCCGGACCCCGACGACCTCCGCGAGAATCCGCACGATGTAGGTGTAGGAGACGAAGTGGCCGGTGACCCCGATCATGGTGATCAGGCTGACGATGACCAACGCCCGGTTGCGGTGGTGGCGCGAGCGGCGGCCCACGAACTGCAGCTGGTCTTGCGTCAACGTCATTTCCGGCAGCACCACTCGCGCGGCCACGGTGATGACGGCGGCGACCACCGTGATGCACTCGGCTGCCACCCGCCAACCCCACATCAGGCTCAGCGCAGCGGTGAGTGGACTCCCGATCACCAGCGCCAGGCTGGTGCCGATGTAGGTCGACATGGTGGCCCGCCCGGCATGGCTGGGCGGTACCAGCCGGGTGGCGATCGGGGCGATCACCGACCACAGCAGCCCGTGGGTGACCGCGCACAACACCCGCCCGGCGGCCAGCACCGCGAAACTGGGTGCCACCGCCGAGATGAGCTGCGAGACGGTCAGACAGGCCAGGCTGAGCAGCAGCGTCGAGCGGCGCGGCCAGTGCGCCGTCCAGCGCACCAGCGGAACTGTCATCACCGCTGCCACCAGCGCATACCAGGAGACCAGCGCCCCGACCCAGAAGACGCTCACGTGCAGGTCCCGCGAGATGGCGGACAGGGCACCCACCGGCAGCAGTTCGGCGGTGACATAGATGAAGGCCGCCGCGGCCAATACCGACAGTTGAACCGCGATCCGTGGTGTCCACGTTCGGGCGGCACTGGCGGCTTGAGCAGTCATGGTGTGAAGTGCAAAACCGCCGGGGCAGCTACGGTAGCTGGCCGGCGCGGTTTCGCACCTTTACCGTACGCAACGCAGCACTCAGGACCGAACCAGGCGCGCGATGGCTGCGGACGCTTCGGCCAGCTTGTCGTCGACATCGGGGCCGCCCTCGGTCACCGCCCGGGTGACGCAGTGATTGAGATGCTCGTCGAGCAATCCCAGCGCCACCGACCGCAGGGCACTGTTGACGGCGCTGATCTGGGTCAGCACGTCGATGCAGTACTTGTCCTCTTCGATCATGCGCGCAATGCCGCGCACCTGGCCCTCGATGCGCCGCAACCGTTTGCCGTAGTTGTCCTTCTGCTGCGCGTATCCGTGCGGTGCGCTCATCTACTCTCCCGACGAACTGGTCACTATATACCCCGCTAGGGTATCAGACCGGAGCGGTCATTGATTTTGGCGCGATGGCCCCGCACCGCATACTTGCAGGATGGCCCCAGTTCCCGAGCAAGCCCCTGGTCAAGTCGACATCAAGCCCCGCAGCCGCGACGTCACCGACGGTCTGGAGAAGGCCGCCGCCCGCGGCATGCTGCGCGCGGTGGGCATGGTGGACGAGGACTTCGCCAAGGCGCAGATCGGGGTCGCCTCGTCCTGGAACGAGATCACGCCGTGCAACCTGTCGCTGGACCGACTGGCCAAGGCGGTCAAGGAGGGCGTTTTCCAGGCGGGCGGCTACCCGCTGGAGTTCGGCACCATCTCGGTGTCCGACGGCATCTCGATGGGTCACGAAGGCATGCACTTCTCCCTGGTGTCGCGCGAGGTGATCGCGGACAGCGTCGAGACCGTCATGCAGGCCGAGCGCCTGGACGGCTCGGTGCTGCTGGCCGGCTGCGACAAGTCGCTCCCGGGCATGCTGATGGCCGCCGCGCGGCTGGACCTGGCCTCGGTGTTCCTCTACGCCGGTTCGATCCTGCCGGGGGTGGCCAAGCTGTCCGACGGCAGCGAGCGCGAAGTCACCATCATCGACGCCTTCGAGGCCGTCGGCGCCTGCTCGCGCGGATTGATGAGCCGCGCCGACGTCGACGCCATCGAACGCGCCATCTGCCCCGGCGAGGGTGCCTGCGGCGGCATGTACACCGCCAACACCATGGCCAGCGCGGCCGAGGCACTGGGCATGTCGCTGCCGGGCAGCGCGGCACCCCCGGCGACCGACCGCCGCCGCGACGGGTTCGCCCGCCGCAGCGGCCAGGCGGTCGTCGAATTGTTGCGGCACGGCATCACCGCGCGCGACATCCTGACCAGGGAGGCCTTCGAGAACGCGATCGCGGTGGTGATGGCGTTCGGCGGGTCGACCAACGCGGTGCTGCACCTGCTGGCCATCGCGCACGAGGCGGAAGTCGAGTTGTCGTTGGACGACTTCAGCCGGATCGGCTCCAAGGTGCCGCACCTGGCCGACGTCAAGCCGTTCGGCCGGCACGTGATGTCGCATGTGGACCACATCGGCGGGGTGCCGGTGGTGATGAAAGCGCTGCTGGACGCCGGCCTGCTGCACGGGGGCTGCCTGACGGTGACCGGCAAGACCGTCGCCGAGAACCTGGCCGACATCGCCCCACCCGACCCGGACGGCAAGGTGCTGCGCGCGCTGGACAACCCGATCCACCCCAGTGGCGGCATCACCATCCTGCACGGGTCGCTGGCGCCGGAGGGTGCGGTGGTCAAGTCGGCCGGCTTCGATTCTGACGTGTTCGAAGGCACCGCAAGGGTTTTCGACGGCGAGCGGGCGGCCCTCGATGCGCTCGAGGACGGCACCATCACCACGGGCGACGCAGTGGTGATCCGCTACGAAGGGCCCAAGGGCGGTCCCGGGATGCGCGAAATGCTCGCCATCACCGGCGCCATCAAAGGCGCCGGGCTCGGTAAGGACGTGCTGTTGCTGACCGACGGCAGGTTCTCCGGCGGGACGACGGGCCTGTGCGTGGGCCACATCGCACCCGAAGCGGTGGACGCGGGTCCCGTCGCGTTCCTGCGCGACGGCGATCGGATCCGCCTCGACGTGGCCAGCCACACGCTGGACGTGCTGGTCGATCCCGACGAGTTCGCGGCCCGCCGGGCGGGGTTCACGCCCCCGGCGCCGCGCTACCGGACCGGGGTGCTGGCCAAGTACGTCAAGCTGGTCAATTCGGCCGCAACCGGGGCGGTCTGCGGCTAGCACCGGCGACCGGTTGAATTCCCGCTATTTTGGCCGCAACCGGCAATCTCCGACGCTAACATCGGGCGCGTCCAGCGATGCTGTGTCGTCAGCAGCGCGTTACCACAGCGAGGTGCCCGTTGACGTACGCACTGGTTTCACCCCAGCTCCTCACCTCGGTGGCAGCCGAATTGGAGGGCCTCGGCGCCCTGCTCGCCAGTGGTAACGCGACCGCTGCGGCGACCACGACCGCCGTGGCCAGCGCGGCGGCCGACGAGGTGTCCGAGGCCGTCGCGGCGCTGTTCTCCCAGCACGCGGTGGGCTACCAGGAGCTGGCCCGGCAGATGGGCGCGTTCCATGATCAGTTCACCGCCACCCTGTACGCCACCTCGAACGCGTACCTGTCCGCCGAAAACGCCAACAGAGGACTGCTCGGCCTGATCAACGCCCCCACCAACGCGGTGCTGGGTCGCCCGTTGATCGGTAACGGCGCCGACGGGATGACCGTCAACGGGGTGGGCACCGCCGGCGGTCCCGGCGGCATCATCTACGGCAGCGGCGGCAACGGCGGGAACAGCACGAATGTGGGCGCCGTCGGCGGTGCCGGCGGGTCGGCAGGCCTGCTCGGCAATGGGGGCTTCGGCGGGTTCGGCGGACCGGGCGGCGCCGGCGGCGCCGGCGGCAATGGCGGCTCGCTGGGCGGCAACGGCGGGGCCGGTGGCATGGGCGGGACGGGCGTCGCGGGCCTGGCCGGCGCCGTCGGCGGTGCGGGCGGCAACGGGGGCGCCGGCGGCAATGCCGGCATGCAGGGTCACGCCGGGGCCGGCGGTGCCGGTGGCGACGGCGGCCAAGGCGGCGCGGGCGCGACCGGGCAGCAGGGTGGCGCGGGCGGGGCCGCGGGTGCCGGTGGGAACGGCGGCACCGCCGGACACTTCGGCCACAACGGCGCCGGTGGTGATGGCGGCATCGGGGGCGCCGGCGGCAAGGGGGGTACCGGCCTCACCGGCCAGCAGGGCGCAGCCGGCGGTGCCGGCGGCCTGGGCGGTGACGGCGGCAATGCCGGATCGGGCGCAGCGAACGGTGACGGCGGGCGCGGCGGTGACGGCGGAATGGGTGGCTCCGGTGGACAGGGTGCGGCAGACACCGGCAGCGGCGCCACCGTCGGCGGCAAAGGCGGCGACGGTGGCAATGCCGCCGCAGGTGGAGCCGCCGGAACCGGTGGCAGCGGCGGGACGGTAGGCGTCTACGGCACGGGCGGGCAGGGTGGCACCGGCGGACAGGGTGGGGCCGGCCTCAGCGCGGCTGCCGGTTCGGGCGGTACGGGTACCAACGGCGCGGCCGGCGGGTGGGGTGGAACCGGCGGCAACAGTGGCGCCGGTGGCACGAACGGCAGCGGTGGCACCGGTGGCGTCGGCGGCGACGGCGGCGACGGCGGCAGCGGCGCGGCCGACACCGGCAGCGGCCCCGGAGCCGGCGGCAACGGTGGTGACGGCGGGACCGGTGGCCAGAACGGCCTGGCCGGCAAGGGCGGCACCGGCGGCAGCGTGGGGACCGGCGGCGTGGGCGGTGTAGGTGGCGCCGGCGGCGGTGGTGCCGCGGGGGCGGACGGCACCGGCCGCGCGGGCGGCGAAGGCGGCATGGGTGGTGACGGCGGCCGGGGTGGCGGCGCCACCCTCGGCGGGGTCAACGGCGACGGTGGCCGCGGCGGTGTCGGCGGTGACGGTGGCAAAGGCGGCTCCGGAACCGCCGACACCGGCTCCGGCGGCGGTCAGGGCGGGTACGGCGGTGACGCCGGCCAGGGTGGCAGCGGCGGCTGGAGCGGTGGAGGCCCCGGCAGCAGCGCCAACGCCGGAATCGGAGGGGACGGCGGAGTCGGTGGGGACGGCGGCGTCGGCGGCGACGCGATCGCCGGGTCCAGCAATTACGGCGGCTACGGCGGTGACGGCGGGTACGGCGGTGACGGCGGATACGGCGGCAACAGCGAACACACCACCGGCGGTAAGGGCGGCAACGGCGGCAACGGCGGAAACGCCGCGGCCGGCGGTACCTCCGGGGACGGCAGCCAGATGGCCTGGGGCTCCGGTGGCACCGGCGGTGAGGGCGGTCAGGGCGGCTTCGGCGGCGCCGGCAAGATCAATCAACCCGGCGGTACCGGCGGTGAGGGTGGCAACGGTGGCGACGGCGGCAACAGTGGCACCGGTGGCACGGCCGGCACTGGTGGCGCCGGCGGTACCGGCGGTGGCGGCGGCTATGGCGGACCCGGCGATTACCAGCAGAACGGCTCGGCGGGTGGCGCCGGCGGCACCGGCGGCACCGGCGGTGACCCGGGCACCGGTGGTACCGCGGCGCTGGGCGGAGACGGCGGCACCGGTGGCGTCGGCGGCGGTGGCGGTTACGGCGGTACGGGTAAGGAATCCGTCGGCGCCCAGGGCGGCATGGGCGGCACCGGGGGCACCGGCGGCAACCCGGGTGCCGGTGCCCTCGGCGGGAACGGTGGTGACGGCGGCATCGGAGGTCAGGGCGGCTACGGAGATACCGGTGACTCGACGGATGGTTGGGCGGGTGGTGTCGGTGGCACCGGTGGCACCGGCGGCACGCCGGGACCGGGTGGTGCCGCTGCCGGTAACGGGGGTCAGGGCGGCCTCGGAGGTGTGGGCGGCTACGGCGGCAGCGGCGGCAGCGACCAAACCGGATTCGCCGGTGGTGCCGGTGGCCTGGGCGGTTCCGGCGGCGAGGGCGGTGCCGCGCCCGTCGGCGCCGCCAACGGCAACGGCGGCAGCGGCGGTCAGGGCGGCCGGGGCGGTGTCGGTGGCTACGGCGGTTACAACGACGGCAGCGACTCGGGTAAGACCGGCGGTGTCGGCGGCCAGGGCGGCGACGGCGGTGGTTTCGGGCAACCCGGCTCGGGTTCGGGCACCGCGGGCCAACAGGGTGGTGGAGGCGCTGGCGGGCTGGGCGGCACCGGCGGCATCGGCGGGCCGGGGTACTTCAACGCCGATGCCGGCCAGGGCGGTCCGGGCGGTCACGGCGGCGCCGGGGCGACCGGCGGAGCGGGCCAGGCGGGCGGCAAGGGTGGACCGGGCGGCACCGGCGGACTCGGTGGTGGCGCAACCGGCAATGGCGATGGCGGCGTAGGCGGTCTCGGCGGCAATGGTGGCGACGGCGGCGACGGCGGCGACGGAGTCGTGAACGGCCAGGGCGGCGGCAACGGCGGTGGCGGCGGCGTGGGTGGCAGCGGCGGCGCGGGCGGGCATTCCGCCGGCACCGGCAACGGCGGCAATGGCGGCCCCGGCGGGCTGGGCGGCGACGGTGGCGACGGCGGCACCGGGGACGGTGCGGCAGGCGGTCTCGGCGGCGGGGGCGGCATCGGCGGCTACGGCGGCGTCGGCACCGACCCGGGTGGTCTCGGCGGCGCGAGCGGCCTCGGCGGCGCTAGCGGCCAGAACGGCTGATCCGCGAAGTTCGCCTTACCGGGGCAGTCAACGTCCTTTACCGGATACCCCTATGGGGTATACACTGACGGGGCGGAGGTTCCCCCTCCGTTTATGTCCCGAAGATGAGGTGATATCGAATGACAACTCACGAAGCTGGAACCGAGCTGACCTGCGGCCACGAGGGTTGCGGTTGTCGCGTTCGCGTCGAGGTCCCGTGCCACTGCTCCGGGGCCACCGAGCCGTATCGCTGCACGTGCGGCGAAGCGCTGGTGCCGGTGCAGTAGTCACCACTTCCGGGCGTGCGTTCGGGTCGCCCCTGCGCACCCGAACGTGCGCCCGGTCAACACGTGTAAGGCGCCGAGCGTCCTCACAGGTGCGTCAAAACGCCGGTGTGAGCGGCATTCTGCGGACGCTCGGCGAACGACCGGAGAATCGAACGGCTAGATCCGGCGGCCTTCGCGGCGCAGCAGATCCTGGGCCGACAATCCGCCCCCGCCGCCGCGGCGACGCTGGCGCCCGTCCACCGCATCGTCGTCCTGGATGCCGCGGGCGTTGAGCTTCTCGGTGGCCGTCTCGGCGTCGGCGTCGGGCCGCTGTGCGGGTATGGCAGCGGTCTTGTCCGAATCCTCCGGCGCGTCGGGCCGGCTACCCGCGATGGGCATCTTGTTGGTCGCACCGGTCGACGGGGTCGGCGGTTTCGGCGCGGCATTCTTCGGCGCCGCGTTCTTGGGTGCCGGCCCCCGGGGGGTCGGGGCGGGGCCGTTCCGCGTGTTCTGCGGCTGGCCTGCGGTCTGCCCGGACCGGACCGGGACCTGCGGACTGCTCGTGGAGGCCGGCCCGTCGGACGTCAGCTCCGGACGCGCGGGCCGGGGCAACGGCGCCGGATGGGTGGGGTCGTGCGGGGCCCGCGGCGTCGCAGCCACCAGGCCGGCCGTCACCGGCGGCCGTGGGCCGCGACCGGCGTTAGGGGGTCGCTTGCGCTCGTCGGGCAGCTGGATCTCACCCAAACCGATGCGGGTCTGCAGGCGGCGCATCCAGCGCGGCGCCCACCAGCAGTCGTCGCCGAGCAGCTTCATCACCGAGGGCACCAGGAACATCCGGACCACGGTCGCGTCCAACAACAACGCCGCCATCAACCCGAACGCCAGGTACTTCATCATCACCAGGTCGGAGAACACGAACGACCCGGCCACCACGGCGAGAACCAACGCGGCCGCGGTGATCAACCGCCCGGTGGTGGCGGTGCCGATCCGGATCGACTCCTGGGTGGACATGCCGTTCTCCCGGGCCTCGACCATGCGGGACACCAGGAACACCTCATAGTCGGTGGCCAGGCCGTAACCGACAGCGACCACCAGCGCGATGATCACCACCATCAGCGGGGTGGGCGTGAAATTGAGCAGACCGGCGCCGTGCCCGTCGATGAAGATCCAAGTCAGGATGCCCATGGTGGAACCGAGCGTCAGCACGCTCATCACCGCGGCCTTGATCGGCAGCACCACCGAACCGAACGCCAGGAACATCAACAGCATGGTGGTGGTGATCAGCACGATCACCATCAGCGGCGCCCGGTCCACCAGGCTGTGGATCGAATCCTGCTCCAGCGCGGGTGTGCCGCCGACGTAGATGTCGATGCCCTTGGGTGGGGTGATCGACCGCAGCTCGCCCAGCTTCCGGGCCGAATCGGCCGGATTGGTCAGGGCGTTCTGCAGCACCCGCACCGACGGGTCCTTGGTGCCGCCCGGCGCCTGCGGGCGTTCCTGCCACATGTTGGCCGGGTTGTTGTCCTGCTCGATGAAACCGCTGATCGACATGGCCTTGGCGCGGATGTCGGCGACCTGCTGGTCGGTGACCGGCTGATGGTTCTCCGACTGGATCACCAACGTCAGCGGGTTGGTGCGGTAGCCGGGGAAGAGTTGGTCGAAGTGCTCCTGGGCCTGGCGCGCCGCGTTGTTCGGCGGCAGGTACTTCTCGCTCATGCCGCCCAGTGACATATTGCCCAGCGGGATGATCAGCAGGATCATCCCGACCACGATCGGGATGGCGAAGGCCAGCGGGCGTTTCATCACGAAGTTCGTCAGCTTGCCCCAGAAGCCGGCCTCGACCTCCTCACGCGTCTTGGTCTTCTGCAGCCGGTCGGCCAGCCAGTTCAGGTAGGCCCGCGACACCTTCCAGTTGCGCAGGAACGGCACCCGGAACGCGGTCCGCACCCCCAGGGCGTCGACGTGCTTGCCCAGCACACCCAGGCAGGCCGGCAGCAGCGTGATGGACAGGATCGCGGCCAGGGTGACCGCCGTGATCAGGGCATAGGTCAGCGACTTCACGAAGCCCTGCGGCAACAACAGCAGGCTGGCGCCTGAGGCGGCGATGAGCACCGCCGAGAACACCACTGTCCGCCCGGCCGTCATCACGGTGCGGCGCACCGCGGTCTCGGTGTCGTAGCCCTCGGCGATCTCCTCGCGGAAGCGGCTCACCACGAACAGCCCGTAGTCCACTGCGATACCCAGACCGATCAGCGAGACCACCGGTTGGGCGAAGAAGTGCACCGGCCCGAACATCGCGATCAACCGCAGGATGCCCAGCGAGCCGGCGATGCTCAGACCGCCGACCATCACCGGCAGGCACGCCGCGACGGCGCCACCGAACACCAGGAACAACACCACCGCGACCAGGGGTAGCGCCAGCACTTCCATGCGCCGCTGGTCGGTGGCGATGGTGCCGGTCAGGGCGCTGGCGATCGGTTGCAGGCCGGCCAACTGGACGGTGCCGCCGTCGAGTTTCTGCAGCGCGGGTTCGATGGTCTTGTAATTGGTCAGGATGGTGTCGTCGTCGTCGCCGTTCAGCGGGATCGACACGAAGGTGTAGTGCTTGTCGTCGGTGGCCATGCCCTTGATGACCGGGCTGGTGTTGTCCGGGGAGCGCAGATACCCGGCCCAGCCGAACACCTCTTTGGGATGGTCGGCGACGAACTTGTTCAGCTCGTCGGTGATCTTCTTCGACCAGGCCGGGTCGTTGACCGTCTTGCCGTCCGGAGCCTTGAAGATCGCGACGATGTGTCCGGTCCGGTCGCGGCCGTAGACCTTGTCACCAAGGATCGACGCCTTGACCGACTGGCTGCCGTCGTCGTAGAAACCACTCTGCGTGACGTGCTTGCCGAGGCTGAGCCCGAAAATGCCGCCGCCCAGGCACAACGCGACCGTGACCCCGATTACGATGTAGCGCAATCGGTACACAGTTCGACCCCACCAGGCGAACACTTAAGCTCCTTACTGGATCTGTAGCGACCCGCGCATTGCTGTGCACTGCTCTTTTATTGTCAGACCCTCATCACGTCACACGCGAGGTCAACAGCGAGGACAGCGGCCGGAACGGCTGCAACCATGCTCCCTGCTCGGGTAGCGAATCCAGGCCGATCCGCGGCAGTGGCTCCCGGAACACACCTGCGATGTCCTCCAGGTCGACGAACTCCAAGCTATCCGACGCTAGCGCCCAACTAGCGTGTTCACGAAATCCAAGCACGTGAACAGGGGTTCCGCCGCGCGCCACCTCCTCGAGCGGTAACCGAAAGGCCTGGCCGTCGGCGGAGGCCACCATCAGCGCCGCGAGTCCTTCGCGGTAGCGCAGCTCGATGTGCTCCAGCATGTCGCGGTCGACGTCGCTGTCTTCGTCGATCTTGGGTTTGGCGAAGACGGCGAATCCGACGTTGCGCAGCGCGTCCACCCAGGGCCGGACCACCTCGGCGCTGCCGGGTGCGATGTTGGTGAACACGGTCGCCTCGGGGACGACCCGGACATCGGGTGTCTGCGCCGAGACGTCGGCGGTGCGGGCCAGCAGCCAGCGGCCCAGCGCGTCGAACCGGGGCCGTTCCACCCCGGTCGGCCGACGGCCCAGGATGGAACCCAGACCCATGTCGAGGTTGGGCGCGTCCCACACCAGCAGCACCCGCTGGACCCGCTGTGGGGTGGGGTCGGTGAAGCCGGCCAACCCTTCCTGCGCCAGATCTCCCGCCGCCAGCATCGGGCGGTCCAGGGTTTCCGACGCGGCGGTGCCGACGTCTTCGCTGAGGCTCATCTGATTTCGGGCTTCTTCCATACGAACTCGCAGACGCTGCTGCCCGCTTCCTGGGCCTTCGTCTCGTACTTGGTCATGGGCCGAACCACGGAGATCGGCAGGTATTCGGAGCCGGGGTCGACGCGGACGAGGTGCGGTGCGGGAGCGAGGGCGGCGATGTGCTCGGCGTAGCCAGGGTGATCCGTCGCGACATGCAGGACACCACCGGGGAGTAACCGGTCCGCGATCAGAGCAACCGTGCCCGGCTGAAGCAGGCGCCGCTTGTGGTGGCGGGCCTTGGGCCACGGGTCCGGGAAAAAGACCCGCACGCCGGTCAGCGATGCCGGGGCGATCAGGTCTTTGAGCACGTCGACGCCGTTTCCGCGGATCAGCCGGATGTTCTCGACGCCGGCATCGTCGATCGCGCACAGCAGCTGGGCCAGGCCGCGGCGATAGATCTCCACCGCGATCACGTCGATGTCGGGCTCGGCTTGCGCCATCGCCAGCGTCGATGTCCCGCTGCCGCACCCGATTTCGAGCACCAGCGGCGCGTCCCGGCCGAACCAGGAGCGGATGTCCAGCGGCTCGTCGGCCTGCCGGCCCAACTCCGGCCAGCGCCGCTCCCAGGTTTCGCGCTGGGCGTGGGACAGGGCCGACCGCCGCGACCGGAAACTCGTGGGCGGGAGATAGCCCCAGGGCGTGTCGGGCCGTAGCCCCACCCTGGGTTGCGCGTGCATTTGTCCATGGTGGCTCATGATCGATAGGTGTAGCCGCCTCTGGTCCAGATTGATACCCAACAGTTGCCTTCGGCTGGTAACAGCGGGGACACCTGGCTCGCGGGCCGGCGACGGGGATGCCACCATTCGGTGGGATCGCGAGGAGCGGGAAAAGCAGGGGACAGGAGCCGCACATTTTCGTCGACGAGCTGACGCGGTACGCGCGGCAGGCCACTGACCAGCGGATCAGGGCGCTCGCCGAGCAGGCCGGCGCGCCGTTGCGGGTAGCCGTCCGCGGCCGCCCGGGTGTCGGGGCCCGCACGGTGGCACGTGCGCTGGACCGGGCGTCGGGCATCTCGGTGGTAGCGGCCGGACGCAGCGCGGACCTGGTGGTTCAGGTGATCGCCGACGTCGTCAAACCCGAGGACCGAACGAGCCCGGCGCTGGTGGTGCTGACCAAGGCCGACGTGCTGCGCCTGGCCGGGGACGCCCGGGTGGAAGCGCGTTGCGACCGGCTGGCCGACCACGTCGGAGTGCCGGTGTTGCCGATGTGCGGGCTGCTCGCCGTCGCGGCGCTGGACGACCTGGACACCCGGTGCTGGGCGGCGTTACGGACGCTGGCCGCCCATCCCGGTGGCCTCAGCTGCCTGGACGGGTCCTTCGACGGGTTCCTGGGAGCACAGCTGCCCGTGCCGGTCGCGGTGCGAACGCAGTTGCTGCGGGTGTTGGACCTGTTCGGGATCGCGCTGGGCGTGGCGGCGCTGCGGCAGGGCGCCGGTGCGGCGCAGGTGCGGGCGCTGTGGCGCCGGGTCAGCGGAGTGGACGCGGTGCTCGAGCGGCTGCTGAGCGCCGGCGCCGCGGTGCGGTACCGGCGGGTGCTGGACGCGGTCACCGAACTGGAGGCGCTGGCCGTTTCCGACCCGGCCGTGGGGGACTTTCTGACCCGCGACGAGACGGTGATCGCCCGGATGGCGGCCGCCCTGGACGTTGTCACCGCCGCCGGCCAGGCTGCCGGCCCGGAGGCGCCGCTGGCGCGGGCGGTGCACTGGCAACGGCACCGCGCTGGGCCGCACGGTGCGTGCGCGGCGGACATCGCCAGAGGCTCGCTTCGGCTGTGGTCGCGCAGCGGCGGCGCGGTGCCCCGGGAGTCGCGATGACCGGCGCGGCACGCGACGATCCGGTCGCCGACGTCGACGCCCTGGTGACGTCCATCGGGTCGAATCTGGATGCACCGGTGGTCAACCGTCGCGACGTGGTGCTGGTGACCGGTCCCTGGCTGGCCGGGGTGACCGGGGTGGCCACCGCACTACGCGAGCGGCTGCCCGAGCACACCTTCGTCGAATCCGCGGAGCTGGCGCCCGGCGCCGCGCCCAGGGCGGTGGTCTTCGTGGTGTCGGCGGCGGCCCCGGTGACCGAGTCCGACTGCACGCTGCTCGATGCCGCCGCCGAGAACACCGACGTGGTGGTGGCGGTGGTCACCAAGATCGACGTGCACTATGCGTGGCGCGACGTGCTGGCCGCGAACGCGAAGAAGCTGACCCGGCACGCGCGGCGCTATGCCCGGGTGCCCTGGATAGGGGTGGCCGCGGTGCCCGATGTGGGCGAGCCGCACGTCGACGAACTGATCGCGACGGTCCGCGCGCAGCTGGCTGATCCCGACGTTACCCGCCGAAATCGGTTGCGGGCGTGGGAGTCCCGGTTGCAGAAGGCTGCCCAGCGCTTCGACCGGGACGCCGACGGCGCCGGGCGCCGGGCCCGCGTCGATTCGTTGCGCGACGAGCGCAGCGCGGTGTTGCGGCAACGCCGGGAAACGAAATCCGAGCGGATGATCACGCTGCGCGGTCAGCTGCAGCAGGCCCGCGTGCAGCTGTCGTATCTGGCCCGCGCCCGCAGTTCGTCGGTGCGCACCGAGTTGCAGGAGGACATCGCGGGCCTGCCGCGCCGGGCGATGACCGGTGTCGAGGAGGACGCGCGGCACCGCTTCGAGGACGTGGTCGCCGAGGTCGGCGCGGCCGTCGACGCCGATCTCGCCGAGATCGCGCGGACGGCGGGCCTGCCGCTGGAGTTAATGCCCCTCGAGCTGCCGCCGGTCCCGATTCCGCCTGCGCAACGCAAAGCGCGACAGCTGGAGACCCGGCTGATGATGGTGTTCGGCGTGGTGTTCGGCCTCGGCGTGGCGCTGACGCTGAGCCGGCTGGTGACCGGTCTGGCCCCGCGGCTGCACCCGGCCTATCTGGCCGGCGGCGTCGCGGCGTGCGTCGCGCTCGGATTGGCGATGACCGTCTGGGTGGTGCACATCCGGGCGTTGCTGGGCGATCGCAACGCGCTGGACCGCTGGGCGGGGGAGGCGGCGTCGTCGCTGCGGTCGGTGCTGGAGCAGCTGGTGTCCAGTCGGGTGCTGGTCGGCGAATCGCTGCTGACCAGTGCTGCCGCCGCCCGCGACGAAGTCGAGAATGCCCGGGTGAACGAACAGGTCAGCGTGATCGACGGCGAGTTGCGGGAACACGCGCTGGCCGCGGCCCGGGCCGCCGCGGCGCGTGACCGGGAGAAACCGACCGTGCAGGCGGCGCTGGACGCGGTGCGGACCGAACTGGGCGAATCGGTGGCGCCGCGCAATGGCTCGCGTCCCCGCGTGCCCGGCCCAGCGGGCCCGTCGCGGCCGAAGCCGGATAGTAACTCCGACTGACCGGGCCGGTATCTTCTGAATCGGTCTTGTGAGCAGGCTTATACCCTCCTGGGACTTACCCGACAAGTGATGCGCGTTAATCTGTATAAGAAAGCGTTAAGTGTGCGTGTCGAGCGCGCACTCTCTGGAACCGACGAATACCGAACCGCAGAATTCAGGAGAGTTCGATGACCTCAGCGACCATCCCCGGCCTGGACACCGCACCCACCAACCATCAAGGGCTGCTGTCCTGGGTCGAGGAGGTCGCCGAGCTGACCCAGCCCGATCGGGTGGTGTTCACCGACGGGTCCGACGAGGAGTTCAAGCGGCTGTCCGACCAGCTGGTCGAGGCGGGCACGTTCACCCGGCTCAACCCGGACAAGCACCCGAACTCGTTCCTGGCGCTGTCGGACCCGTCCGACGTCGCCCGGGTGGAGTCCCGGACCTTCATCTGTTCGGAGCGCGAAGTCGACGCCGGCCCCACCAACAACTGGAAAGACCCGGCCGAAATGCGGTCGCTGATGAAGGACCTGTACCGCGGTTCGATGCGCGGCCGCACCATGTACGTGGTCCCGTTCTGCATGGGTCCGCTCGGCGCCGAGGACCCCAAGCTGGGTGTGGAGATCACCGACTCCGAGTACGTCGTCGTCTCCATGCGCACCATGACCCGGATGGGCACCGCCGCGCTGGAGAAGATCGGCGACGACGGCTTCTTCGTCAAGGCGCTGCACTCGGTGGGTGCGCCGCTGGAAGACGGCGCCAAGGACGTCCCGTGGCCGTGCAACGAGACGAAGTACATCACCCACTTCCCGGAGACCCGCGAGATCTGGAGCTACGGCTCGGGCTACGGCGGCAACGCGCTGCTGGGCAAGAAGTGCTACTCGCTGCGGATCGCGTCGGCGATGGCCCACGACGAGGGCTGGCTGGCCGAGCACATGCTGATCCTCAAGCTGATCTCCCCGGAGAACAAGGCGTACTACTTCGCCGCGGCGTTCCCGTCGGCGTGCGGCAAGACCAACCTGGCCATGCTGCAGCCGACCATCCCGGGTTGGCGCGCCGAGACCCTGGGTGACGACATCGCCTGGATGCGGTTCGGCAAGGACGGCCGGCTGTATGCCGTCAACCCCGAGTTCGGTTTCTTCGGCGTGGCGCCGGGCACCAACTGGAACTCCAACCCGAACGCCATGCGCACCATCGAAGGCGGCAACACGGTGTTCACCAACGTCGCGCTGACCGACGACGGCGACGTGTGGTGGGAGGGCCTGGAAGGCGACCCGCAGCACCTGATCGACTGGAAGGGCCGCGACTGGACGCCGGGCAACGGCGAGAAGGCCGCGCACCCCAACTCCCGGTACTGCACCCCGATGTCGCAGTGCCCGATCCTGGCGCCAGAGTGGGACGACCCGCAGGGCGTGCCGATCTCCGGCATCCTGTTCGGCGGCCGCCGCAAGACGACGGTGCCGCTGGTCACCGAAGCCCGCGACTGGCAGCACGGCGTGTTCATCGGCGCCACCCTGGGCAGCGAGCAAACCGCCGCCGCCGAGGGCAAGGTCGGCAACGTGCGCCGCGACCCGATGGCCATGCTGCCGTTCCTGGGCTACAACGTGGGCGACTACTTCCAGCACTGGATCGATCTGGGCAAGAACGCCGACGAATCCAAGCTGCCGAAGATCTTCTTCGTCAACTGGTTCCGCCGCGGCGACGACGGCCGCTTCCTGTGGCCGGGCTTCGGCGAGAACAGCCGGGTGCTGAAGTGGATCGTGGACCGGATCGAGCACACGGCGGGTGGCAAGACCACCCCGATCGGCACGGTCCCGGCTGCTGAGGACTTGGACCTGGACGGTCTGGACGTCGACGCCGGTGACGTGGCGGCTGCCCTGGCGGTCAACGCCGACGAGTGGCGCGAGGAACTGCCGCTGATCGAAGAGTGGCTGGAGTTCGTCGGCGAGAAGCTGCCGACGGGCGTCAAGGACGAGTTCGACGCCCTGAAGGAGCGTTTGTCGCAGGCCTGATCGCTTGAAGGCACGAAGCCCCGTCGCACCCCTGTGGCGGGGCTTTTGCTTTCTTGCTTCCATGGTGGTTTGCCATATTTATTGTTTCGGGCGGCCGAACTAATCGATATGGCGGCTTGATCAGCAGATATAAGGCGACCCTTTGTTCGAAAATCGTAGCCTCGCTAAGTTGCCATGTGCTGAGAACCGGGTTACCGTCTAAGACATCGAAGGGGAGTAGTTCCAGTTCGTCGGCCTCGGCCGGCGGCGGCGGATGGTCGACATACTGGCGATTTCAGCTTTCAGGGGCGCCCGGTCATCCACCGGAGAGTTTTCCGGCGAACGAGACCTTCGGCCAGGCCATCCAACCGCCGAACCGAAGGAACCACCCGCATGACCCTGCTGGCCGAACGCCGCAAGACCCGGACACCCGCGGACACGCTGCTGCGTTCGCTGCTCCTCACCCTGGCGTTCATCGCCCCGGCGCTGGTGGTCCGCTTCGTCGGACTGCACCCGACCCCGGTCATCGCGTTGGTGATCTACGGCGCGGCGGTGGTCGCGGCGAGCTTTCTGCTCGCCTGGGCAGCCGAAGCCGCGCAGGTCGATGTCTCCGGCGGGCTGGCCGTCGCCGTCCTCGCCCTGATCGCGGTGTTGCCGGAATACGCCGTCGACCTCTACTACGCGTACCGGTCCGGATCGCACGCGGAGTACGCGCAGTACGCGGCGGCCAACATGACGGGATCCAACCGGCTGCTGATGGGCCTGGGCTGGCCGGTCGTGGTGCTGCTGGGGCTCTGGGTGGCCCGCCGGGTGAGCGGACACAAGGCGGCCGCCCTGACCCTGGGGCGCGGAAACCGGGTCGAGCTCGGCTTCCTGCTGATCGCCGGCGTGGTCGCGGCGATCGTGCCGGCGACCGGTCGCATCTCCCTCACGCTCGGCCTGGCGTTGCTGGCCTGGTTCGGGTTCTACCTCTACAAACTCAGCCGCGGCGAGGTCGAGGAGCCCGAGCTGATCGGGACGGCCGCGGCCCTGGCCGCGTTGCCGCACCGCGCCCGTCGCGGTGGTGTGGTCGCGATCTTCGTCTTCGCCGCCATGGTGATCCTGGCCTGTGCGCAGCCGTTCGCCGAGAGCCTGATCGGGGCCGGCACCGATCTGGGGGTCGACCGGTTCCTGCTGGTGCAGTGGCTGGCGCCGCTGGCTTCCGAAGCACCGGAGTTCGTGATCGCGATCATCTTCGCGGCCCGCGGCAAAGGCACGGTGGCCATCGCGACGCTGATCTCGTCGAAAGTCAACCAGTGGACGCTGCTGGTCGGCTCGCTGCCCATCGCCCACCTGGCCGGCGGCGGCGGATCCGCGCTGGTGCTGGACGCCCGGCAGATCGAGGAGATGCTGCTGACCGTGACGCAGACCCTGATGGGTGTGGCGTTGCTGCTGGCGCTGCGCTTCCACCGACGCCTGGCATGGGCACTGCTGGCGCTGTTCCTGGTGCAATTCGCGGTCCCGTCAACCGAAGGCCGGTTGGTGCTCAGCGGCGTCTACGCCGCAGTGGCTGTCGCTGGGCTGGTCGTGCACCGGCGCCAGTTGATTCCCACGCTGCGAGCGCCGTTCGCCAGGGCGTGACGGCCGGGTCGTAAAGTCGGCCCATGCAGATTCGTCCGCACGCACAGGCACATCCCGGCAAACCGGCCGTCATCCTGCATCCGTCGGGCACGGTGGTGACGTTCGGCGAACTCGAAGCGCGCGCCAACCGGCTGGCGCACGCCTTCCGTCAGGCGGGGCTGCGCGAAGGCGACGCGGTGGCGATCCTGATGGAGAACAACGAACACCTGCACGCGGTGATGTGGGCGGCGCGCCGCAGCGGGCTGTACTACGTGCCGATCAACACCCATCTGACCGCCGCCGAGGCGGCCTACATCGTCGACAACAGCAACGCCAAAGCCATCATCGGCTCCGCCGCGCTGCGGGAGACCTGCGCCGGGCTCGGCGACCACCTGCCCGGCGGCCTCCCCGGTCTGCTGCTGATCGCGGACACCGATCTGGACGGCTGGCAGCGATACCCGGAATGCGTTGCAGAGCAACCGGATTCACCGATCGACGACGAGATCGAAGGAGACCTGCTGCAGTACTCCTCGGGTACCACCGGCCGGCCCAAAGGCATCAAACGCGAACTGCCGCACCTGCCGCCGGCGGAGGTGCCCGGCATGATGGCGGCGCTGGTCGGGTTCTGGATGGACTCCGACACGGTGTATCTGAGTCCGGCGCCGCTGTACCACACCGCCCCCTCGGTGTGGTCGATGACGGTGCAGGGCGCCGGACTGACCACCGTGGTGATGGAGAAGTTCGATCCCGAGCAGACGCTGGCCGCCATCGAGCGTTACCGGGTGACCCACGGCCAGTTCGTGCCGGCGATGTTCGTCCGGATGCTGAAACTGCCGGAGGCCGTGCGTAACTCGTACGATCTGTCCAGCCTGAAACGGGTGATGCACGCCGCCGCGCCGTGCCCGGTGCAGATCAAGCAGCAGATGATCGACTGGTGGGGGCCGATCGTCGACGAGTACTACGCTTCCTCGGAGGCGATCGGTTCGACGTTGATCACCGCCGAGGACTGGCTGACGCATCCCGGCTCGGTGGGCAAACCCATGATGGGTGCCTTGCACATCGTCGGCGAAGACGGTGCCGAACTGCCCCCCGGCCACCCCGGCGAAATCTATTTCGAAGGCGGGTACTCCTTCGAGTACCTCAACGACCCGTCGAAAACCGCTGACTCACGCGACAAACACGGCTGGATGACCGTCGGCGACATCGGCTACCTCGACGAAGAGGGCTACCTCTACCTGACCGACCGGCGACACCACATGATCATCTCCGGTGGGGTGAATATCTATCCGCAGGAGACGGAGAACCTGCTGGTCACTCATCCGAAGGTGTTGGACGCGGCGGTGTTCGGGGTTCCCGACGACGAGATGGGCCAGCGGGTGATGGCGGTCGTGCAGACCGTCGATCCGGCCGACGCCACCGATGAGTTCGCTGACGAACTGCTCGGTTGGCTACGAGATCGATTGGCGCACTACAAATGTCCGCGAACGATCGCTTTCGAGGCAACACTGCCGCGTACCGACACCGGCAAGCTCTACAAGAACCAGCTGGTCGACAAGTATTCATGATGCGGGCCGTCGACCTGCGCAGCGCCCCCCTGCCGGACGATGCGGCGCTGCCGGGTGTGATCGTCGCCCACGGGTCGGTTGACAACGAATACTGGCTCGATGCAGCGACTTTCACCCTGACCGAGCATCCCTGCCCCGATCGCCGGGTGGTCACCGTGGACTCGGTTGCCGACACGCTGGCCGAACTGGCGGCGCGCTGTGCGCGCTGGCCGCACGCAAGCACCATCTGTGACGATGTGTTGCGGTGCGTCCAACCCGGGACGTCGGCCGGATTGCTGACCGAATCGCTGGCCTATTCCACGCTGCAGGCCGGTCCGGAATTCGCGCGCTGGCTTGCCGAACGCGGTCCCGCGCGACTGCCGGACAGCGCCGATCCGGTTGCGGTGCAACGCGAAGACGACATACTGCGAATCGACTTCAACCGGCCCGCCCGGCACAATGCCTTCTCCACCGACACCCGGGCGGCCCTGCTCGAGGCGCTCAGCGTTGCACAGCTCGATGACTCGGTCACCGGAATCATGTTGGGCGGCAACGGTCCGTCGTTCTGCAGCGGCGGCGACCTCGCCGAGTTCGGTACCTTCGCCGACCCGGCCGGTGCGCACCTGGCCCGCACCCGGCACAACCCGGCGCTGGTGCTCGACGAGCTGACCGGCCGGCTCGGGCGAGCCTGCCGCGCGCAGGTGCACGGACAGGTGCTGGGCAGCGGTCTGGAGATGGCCGCGTTCTGCGGATGGGTGGTGGCGCAGCGCGATTCGGTGTTCGGGCTGCCGGAGCTGAGCCTGGGGTTGATCCCCGGCGCCGGCGGCACGGTGAGCGTCACACGGCGCATCGGACGCTGGCGCACCGCGTATCTGGTGCTCTCCGGCCGGACGATCGACGCCGAAACCGCCCTGGCGTGGGGGCTGGTGGACGAGCTCGCGGCTGCGTAGCGGTGCCGCTCAGAGGCCGCCGCGGGCCACCAGCTGCGCGGCAATCACATTGCGCTGAATCTCGTTGGTTCCCTCGCCGACGATCATCAGCGGCGCGTCCCGGAAGTAGCGTTCCACGTCGTACTCGGTGGAGTAGCCGTAACCGCCGTGGATCCGCACCGCGTTCAACGCGATCTCCATGGCTACTTCGGAGGCGAACAACTTCGCCATGCCCGCCTCCATGTCACAGCGCTGCCCGCTGTCGTAGCGTTCGGCGGCGTAGCGGGTCAGTTGCCGGGCGGCGGTGAGTTTGGTCGCCATGTCGGCCAGATAGTTGCCGACGGCCTGATGTTTCCAGATGGGCCGGCCGAAACTCTCGCGTTGCTGGGCGTAGGCGAGCGCGTCGTCCAGCGCGGCGGTGGCCACGCCCAGCGCGCGGGCGGCAACCTGGATGCGACCCGTCTCCAGGCCTTTCATCATCTGGGAAAAGCCCTGTCCCGCAACGCCACCCAATATTGCCGAGGCAGGCGTGCGGTAACCGTCGAAGGACAGTTCGCACGACTCCACGCCTTTGTAACCCAACTTGGGCAGGTCGCGCGACACCGTCAGGCCCGGCCCGTGCTCGACCAGCAGCACCGAAATGCCCCGGTGCCGCGGTGTGGCCCGCGGATCGGTCTTGGCCAGCAACGCGACTAGGCCGGACCGGCGGGCATTGGAGATCCAGGTCTTGGCACCATTGACCACCAACTCGTCGGCGCCGTCCGGCAGCGCCGTGGTAGCGATGTTCTGCAGATCGGAACCACCGCCAGGTTCGGTGAGCGCCATAGTGGCCCGCAGCTCACCGGTTGCCATCGGCGGCAGGTACTTTCGCTTCTGCTCCGCGGTGCCGAACAGGGTGAGCAGCTTGGCGACCACCGTGTGCCCGCCCATCGCGCCGGCCAGGCTCATCCAACCCCGGGCCAACTCCTGGGTGACCAGCACATAACACGGCATCGACACCGGTGATCCGCCGTACTCCTCGTCGATGGCCAGGCCGTAAATGCCGATTCGCTTCATCTGTTCGATCCACGCCTCCGGGTAGGTGTTGGCGTGTTCGACCTCGCGCACCGTCGGCTTCACGTCGCGGTCCACGAAGGCCCGCACGGTGGCGACCAGCATCGCCTCCGCGTCGTCCAGGTCGTAGGGTTCGTTGCTCACCGTTACCGCCCTCCCGCGTGCACCCTCGGGTGCACAGCCTGCCAGCATGAGGCGTTGTGACATACGGGTATGCGGCCATCCGGTCCGGTGGAGCCTTCTTCGACGACCTTTCGGTGGGCCAGGTGTTCGACTGGGCGCCGTCGGTGACGCTGACGGCCGGCCTGGCCGCTGCCCATCAGGGCATCGTGGGCGACCGGCTGCGCCTGGCGCTGGACGGCACCCTGTGCACCGCGGTGACCGGGGCGCCGGCTGCCCTGGCGCACCCGAGCCTGGTGTGCAACGTGGCGATCGGACAGTCGACGCTGGCGACTCAGCGCGTCAAAGCCAACCTGTTCTACCGCGGCCTGGCGTTCCACCGGTTCCCGGTGATCGGTGACACCCTCTACACCCGCACCGAAGTGGTCGGACTGCGCGCCAACGCCGCCAAGCCCGGACGCGCGCCGACCGGGCTGGCGACGCTGCGGATGACCACCATCGACCAGGCCGACCAGCTGGTGCTGGACTTCTACCGCTGCGCCATGCTGCCGGCCGGCCCGGGCTGGCAGGGCACCGACCGGGCCGACGACCTGTCCGCGATCGGTACCGAGCCGGTGGTGCCGGCCGTCAGTCCCACCGAGGCCTGGGACGGGGCGGCCTACCGGCGCCGGGTGCCCGGTCCGCATTTCGATCCGGCGATCGCCGGCGCGGTGCTGCACAGCACCGCAGACGTGGTCACCGGTGCGCCGGAACTCGCCCGGTTGACCCTCAATATTGCTGCGGTGCATCATGATTCGCGGGTGGGCGGACAGCGGCTGGTGTACGGGGGACACACCATCGCGCTGGCCTTCGCGCAAGTCAACCGGTTGCTGCCGAATCTGGTCACGGTGCTGGGCTGGGAGTCCTGCGACCACACCGGGCCGGTGCGCGAGGGCGACACCCTGTACAGCGAACTGCACGTCGAATCCGCTGCGGCGACACCGAACGGCGGCGTGTTGCGGTTGCGGTCGCTGGTCTATGCGGCTGGCGACGCGCCCGACGAGCCGGACCGGCCCGTGCTGGACTGGCGGTTCAGCGCGCTGCACTTCTGACTGGATAGCAGGCCGACCGTCCAGCCTCGCTGCTGGACCGGACGGTCGGCCTGCCCGTCTCTAGGTGCCGGCGGTGCCGGGGGCGCCGGTGTTCCCGTTGCCGGTGTCGCCGATGCCACCGGCGCCTCCAGTGCCGAAGTTGCCACCGGCGCCCTTGCTGCCGGCGGTCGCAGCCGCACCGGGGCCGGCGCCACCGGTCCCGGGTGTGCCCGCGGACCCGCCGCTGCCGCCGTTGCCGCCGCTGGGGCCGGTGCCGCCGTCGCCGCCCTTGCCGCCGGGGCCGGAGTTGCCGCCGACCCCACCGGTCTGGCCGGTCAGGACATTGCCGCCCTGGCCGCCCCTGCCACCGGCGCCGGCGTTGCCACCCTTGCCGCTGGTGGCAGTGCCGCCGCCGCCGCCCTGACCACCCTGGCCGCCGCTGCCACCGGTGCCGCTGGCGCCGCCGGTGCCGCCGTCGGGGTGGGTCGCGGTACCGGTGGCACCGTTTCCGCCGGTACCCGGCGCGCCGCCGGTACCGCCGGTACCACCGGTGCCGCCGGCGCCGCCGTTACCCGTACCGAGGGTGCTGCCGCCGGTGCCGGCCAGTCCGCCACCGCCGCCGAGTCCGCCGTCGCCGCCCTTGCCGCCGATGCCGTTGTTGATGGTGAAGGTGGGGTCGCCCGCCGCGCCGTTGCCACCCCGGCCGCCGGTGCCACCCTGGCCACCGTTGCCGCCCTTGCCGCCGTCACCGGAGATGGAGCCACCCAGGCCGCCGTCGCCGCCCTTGCCGCCGGCGCTGCCGGTCGCGCCGGTGTTGCCGTTGGAGCCCGGCGTGGTGCCCGCGGCGCCCTGCGACCCGGGCGCGCCGTTGCCGCCGGTGCCGCCGGTACCGCCGGTACCGACGTTGCCGGCGTCGCCGCCCTTGCCGCCGTTGCCACCGTCGACACCGGCCGTGGTGGAGGTCCACCCGGTGCCGCCGGTGCCGCCGTTGCCGCCGCTGGTGGTTGCCGTGCCCGCGTTGCCGGCAGTCGGGCTGCCCGAGCCGGAGCCGACCGTTCCCGCGGTGCCGGCGACGCCTCGGTCACCGCCGCGGCCGCCGTTGCCGCCGTTGGGGTTCGAGGCGCTGGTGCCGGCCGCCCCGTTGCCGCCGGTACCGCCGGCGGCGCTGTTGCCGCCGGAGCCCGCGCTGCCCGCGGTGCCGGTCGTCGACCCGGTGCCGCCGTTGCCGCCGTTGCCGCCGTTGCCGCCACCACCGCCGTTGCCCGCGTTACCACCGTTGCCGCTGTTGACGCCGGCCACGCCGACCGCACCGTTGCCGCCGAGGGCGCCGTTGCCGCCGCTGGCGCCGCTACCGGCGTTGCCACCGGCGCCGTCCGCGGCCTGGACACCGCTACCGCCCAGCGTCTTGCCACCAGCCCCGCCGTTGCCGCCGTTACCGCCGCTGCCGCCGTCGCCGCCCCGGCCACCGGCCTGAGCGGTACCACCGGCCACGCCGTTGCCGCCCTGACCGCCGTTGGCGCCGCTACCACCGTTGCCGCCGACTCCGGCAGCACCGGAGATCGAGCCGCCGTTACCACCATTACCGCCGGCCCCACCGGAGCCGCCGGTCATGCCCGGGTTGCCGTTTCCGCCTGGACCGGAGCCATTGGGGCCGGCCGCTCCGGCGACGCCGTTGCCGCCGTCACCACCCTTGCCACCGTTGCCGACGTTGCCGCCGTTACCCCCGTCGCCGCCACGCGTGCCGCTGGCGCCCGGGTCGGTCGGGCTGAAGCCCTTGCCACCCTCGCCGCCATTGCCGGCCGGCGTGGTCACTGCGGTGCCCGGGGTGCCGGCGGTGCCGGCGCCCGGTCCGGTCTGGCCGGTGCCGGCGGCTCCAGCAGCGCCCGCGGTTCCGGCGTCGCCGCCGTCGCCACCCCGGCCGCCGGAGACGCCGGCGCTGGTGGAGTCCCCACCTTTGCCACCGTCACCCGGAGTCCCGGCGTTACCGCCGTTGCCACCCGAGCCACCGAAGCCCTGGGTGCCCGAGGTCACGGTGCCGGCATTGCCGCCGGCCCCGCCCGCGCCACCGTCCATGCCGCTGCCGCCGTTGCCGCCGGCCTGGCCGGCGCCACCGTCGATGCCGCTGCCGCCGTTACCGCCATCACCGCCGTTGCCGCCGCTGCCGCCGTTGCCGCTGTCACCGGAGATGGTGCCGCCGTTGCCACCGCCGCCGCCGGCGCCGCCCTTGCCGCCGGGCGTTCCGCTGGTGCCGGAGGCGCCCGGACCGGTTCCGGCTAGGCCGTTGGTGCCGTCGGCGGCGTGGCCGCCGGCCCCGCCGTTGCCACCGTCGCCGTACGTGCCGCCGTTGCCGCCGCGGCCGCCGTTGCCGCCGTCGGCCCCGGGGACGGTCCCGGTGGATGCGTCATAACCCGCGCCGCCGTTGCCACCGTTACCCACGGTGCCCAGCGGGAGCCCATCGGTGCCGGGGTTGCCGTTGGCGGCCTGGCTGGCACCGTTCCCGTCGAACCCGCCGGCACCGATGGTGCCGTGCTGGCCCACGTAGGCGGTGCCGCCGTTGCCGCCGTTGCCGCCGTCGGGGTTGGTCACGGTGCCGTTGGCGCCGTTGCCGCCGTCGCCGGGGGTGCCGCCGTTCGCGCCGTTCCCGGAGTTGCCGCCCTTGCCGCCGCTGCCGACGACGCCGTTGGGTGCCGCGCCACCGTTGCCGCCGTTGCCACCGGCCCCGCCGTTGCCGCCGGCCCCGCCGTTGCCGCCGTCCTGACCGCCGCCGACGCCGGTGCCGTACTGGTCGGTGTCGGCGACACCGGCCAGGCCCAGCTTGCCGTTGCCACCCGCGGTGCCGTTGCCGCCGTTGCCGCCGGTACCGCCGGTGCCACCGTTGCCGGCGTCCGCGCCACCACTGCCGCCGTGGCCGCCGGCGCCACCGGCGCCCCCGGTGTCGCCAGCGGTGCCGCTGCCGCCGTAGGCGGTCGCATTGGTGCCGGCGACCGTGGCGGACACGCCGTTGCCACCGTTGCCGCCGTTGCCGCCGTTGCCGATCCGGCCACCGTCGCCACCGTTACCGCCGGTTCCGCCATTGTTGCCCGGGGTGAACGGGTGGTAACCGTTGCCGCCGTGCCCACCGTTGCCGTTGGGCGCGATCACCGGGGTGCCGGGGAGGCCGCCGTTGTTGCCGGCCGCGCCGGCGAATCCGGCGTCCCCACCGGCTCCGCCGTTGCCGCCGTTGCGGTGCAGGGTGGTGCCGTTCGCGCCGGCTCCGCCATCGCCGGCGGTTCCCGCGTCGCCGCCGTTGCCGCCGGTGCCGGTCGCGCCGGCGGCGGCAGCCGCGCCGGTGCCGCCCGCGGCCTTGCCACCGACGCCGCCCGCACCGCCGTTGCCGCCGTTGCCGCCGCTGCCGCCGTCGCCACCCTTTTGTCCGCCGCCGATCCCGGCGCCCTGGCCGTAGTCGGTGCCTGCCACGCCGTACTTGCCGATCACACCCTTGCCGCCGTCACCACCGTCGGCACCCCGGCCGCCGGCCCCGCCGACGCCACCGCTGCCGGCCACGGTGCCACCGTTGCCACCGGCGCCACCGGCACCGCCGGAACCGCCGGTCTGACCGTCGGTGCCGCTCGCGCCGGGCACGGTCCCGTTGACGCCGTTGGTGCCGGCCACCCCGTTTCCGCCGGCACCGCCGGCGCCACCGTTGCCGTGATCGCCGCCGTCACCGCCGAGGCCGCCGTCGCCGCCGCTGGCGCCCGGGGTGGTGGGAGAGTAACCGGCGCCACCGGTACCGCCGGCGCCGCCGCCGGTGCTGGGGTTCGGTACGCCGGACGCGCCGTTCGCGCCGGGGGTACTGCCGGCGCCGCCCTGGCCACCGCCGCCCACGACGGTGCCGGTGTTGCCGCCGTGGCCACCCTTGCCGCCGGTGGTGTGCGTCGCGTCGCCCGCCGCGCCGGTGCCGCCGGCGCCGCCGAGACCGGGGGTGCCACCCTGCCCACCGGTGCCGCCGACACCAACGGTGCCGTTGGTGACCGTGCCGGCGTCGCCCGCCTGGCCGCCGGTGCCACCCGCGCCGCCGTTGCCGCCGTCGCCGCCGGTGCCGAAGCCGCCGCCGGGGTTGTAGTTCCAGTCGCCGGTGGCGCCTTTACCGCCGGTACCACCGGTACCGCCGGTGCCGCCGTCGCCGCCGTCGCCGCTGTTACCGCTGACCCAGCCGCCGTTGCCACCCCGGCCACCGTCACCACCGACGCCACCGGTGCCACCGTCGGCGCCCTTGCCGGTGGTGGGGAAGGTGCCGTTGGCGCCGGTGTCGCCCTGGCCGCCCTGGCCGCCCTTGCCGCCGTCGCCGCCGTCGCCGTACTGACCGGCGTCACCACCGTCACCACCGTCGTAACCCTGCTGGTGGGCACCCGGAACACCAGTGGCGTCACCACCGTCGCCGCCGTCACCGCGGCCGGTGCCCGGAGCGACCAGCTGACCGTCGGTACCGGCCACACCAGCCGCACCGGACAAACCGGTGCCGTTGTTGCCGGGCGTGCCCGCGGCACCACCCTTGCCGGGGTTGCCGCCGGTGCCGCCGTCGCCGCCGCCGAGGAAGCCGTCGCCGCCGGCGCCGCCCTGGCCGGCGGTACCGCCGTTGCCACCGTTGCCGGCGTTGCCGCCGATGCCGCCCGGGACGTTGTAGCCGTTGCCGCCAGTGCCGCCGTTGGCGCCGCTGCCGGCGTCACCACCGGTGCCGGCGTAGCCGTTGTAGATGCCGCTGTTGCCGCCCTTACCGCCGTCACCGCCGTTACCACCGGCCTGGCCGTTGGTGCCGTTGATGCTGGTAGCGCTGCCGTCGTTGCCGGTGGCGCCCGCGACGCCGTTGCCGCCCTGACCGCCGTCGCCGCCGTTGCCGTAATTGCCGCCGTCACCGCCGGCGCCGCCCTTGCCACCGTGCGCACCGGGGGTGGTCGGGTTGTAGCCGTCGCCACCGTCACCACCGTCGCCACCGATATCCGACGGCGTGGACCCGCTGCCACCGTGGCTGCCGTCGGCACCCTTGGTGGAACCGGTGCCACCGGTGCCGCCCGCGCCGCCGCCGACGCCGACACCGGCGTCGCCGCCGCTGCCGCCGCGTCCACCGTCCGGGTTGGCCTTGGTGCCGTCGGCGCCGTGGCCACCGTCGCCCTGGGCTCCACCGTCCCCGCCGGCACCACCGTTACCGGCGTTGCCGCCGGCGCCGATGGTGCTACCGCTGCCGCCCTTGCCGCCGTTGCCGCCCACCCCGCCGACGCCGCCGTTGCCGCCGTTGCCGCCGTCCTGACCACCGCCGATACCAGTGCCGTAGGCGTTCTCGTTGGTGACACCGTCGGCGCCGTCATCGCCGGAACCACCGGTTCCACCGTCGCCACCGTCACCACCGGCACCGGCTGCGCCTCCGGCGCCCTGCTCACCCTTGAAGCCGTACAACCCCGAGGTACCGCCGGCGCCGCCGTCGCCACCGTCGCCACCGTGGCCGCCGCTGGCGCCGGCGCCGCCGGTCTGACCGCCGTTGGCGCCCAACCCACCGTTGTCACCGGGGGTGAATCCGTCGGCCCCGGTCCCGCCGTGACCGCCGTCGCCGCCGGAGCCGCCGACGCCGCCCTTACCGCCGTTGCCGCCGTCGCCCATCATGGCGCCGGCGTTCCCGCCGATGCCGCCCTTGCCGCCCTTGCCGCCGTTCTCGCCCACGGTGCCGTTGACATTGTCGGCCGACCCGCTGATGCCGTCGGTGCCGTCCAGACCGTCGGCGCCGTCGCCGCCGTCGCCGCCGTCGCCGCCGCTGCCGTAGGTGCCGCCGTGACCACCGGCGCCGCCCTCGCCGCCCGCAGCGCCGTGCTCGGTAGCGGTGTAGCCCACGCCCCCGTGACCACCGTTGCCTGCCGGGGCGGACGGCATCGCGCCGTCGTTGCCGTCCGCGCCCAGGGTCGAGCCGCTGCCGCCGGTGCCACCGCCGCCCGCCGTGCCCGGGCTGCCGCCGTTGCCGCCGGCCCCGCCGGTGGTGTAGCTCGCGGTGCCTGCGGCACCGTCGCCGCCGTCGCCAGGTGTCCCGGCGTTTCCACCGTTTCCGGCCGAACCGCCGGCAGCGGTGTTGCCCTTGGTGGCGCCGTTCAGCCCGGCACCGCCGACACCGCCGTTGCCGCCGTTGCCACCGTTGGCGCCGCTGCCGCCATTGCCGCCGTTCTCGCCGCCTCCAATGCCGTTGTTGTAGAGGTCGGCGCCGGACTGCCCCTCGCGTCCGGTCCAGCCGCTGCCGCCGCTGCCGCCGTCGGCACCGGTGCCTGCGGCACCGCCGTTGCCGCCGTGCCTACCGGCGCCATGGCCGATGCCGCCTGCGCCGCCGTCGCCGCCGCTGCCACCGGCCTGACCGTTGGTGCCGTTGGGGTTTGCGGCAGTGCCGTTGACACCGTCGTCGCCGATCACGCCGTTGCCGCCGTCGCCGCCGTTGCCACCGTTGCCGACGTTGCCGCCGTCGCCACCGGCCCCACCGTCGCCGCCGTCGGCGCCGGAGGCCGTCGAGGTGAAGCCCGCCCCGCCGTTGCCGCCGTTACCGGCCGCCCCGGTGACCGCAAGACCCTTGCTGCCGTTGGTGCCGGCGGTGGCGCCGGCGCCGGCCGTGCCGCCGGTACCGCCCTTACCTGCGGTACCGGCGTTGCCGCCGTCACCGCCCCGGCCGCCGTCGACGTGGGCCGACGTGCCGTCGGCTCCGTGACCACCGTCACCCGGGCGCCCGGCGTTGCCGCCATTGCTGGCGTTGCCACCGTTGGCGTTGGCGCCGGCTGTACCACCGGTCCCGGTGCCCGCAGCGCCGCCAGTGCCGCCGTTGCCGCCGTTGCCGCCGGTCCCGCCGTTGCCACCGTTGCCGCCGCGGTACCCGTCGCCGTTGTTGCCGGCCGGGAAGGAGCCGTCGTGGCCGATGGCACCGGCGCCACCGTTACCGGCGGTACCGGCGTCGCCACCCTTGCCGGCGTCGCCGCCGCTACCCGAGCTGCCCACGCTGGCGCCGTCGGACGTGCCGCCCGCGTTGCCACCCCTGCCGCCGCCGCCGCCGTTGCCGCCGCTGCCGGCATTGCCGCCGTTCTGCCCGTCGTTGCCGGCACCGGTGGTGACCGTGCCGGCAGCGCCGTTCACCCCGGAGCCACCGTCGCCGCCCGCGCCACCCTGGCCGCCGTCACCGCCGGTGCCACCGTGGAAGCCCGCGCCGCGACCGGTGCCACCGTCACCGCCGAGACCGCCCTGGCCGCCGACCGTGCCGTTGGTGCCGCTGTCACCGGCATTGACGCCGTTCTTGCCGGCCGTGCCCGCCGCGCCGTCACCGCCGACGCCACCGTCAGCGCCGTGGGCGCCGATGCCGTCGGCGCCCTTGCCGCCGTTGACGCCTCCGGTGCCGGCGGTGCCGACGGTGCCACCCTTGCCGATGTTGCCCGCGTCGCCACCCTTGCCGCCGTTGCCGCCGTTGGGGTTGGCGGCGGTGCCCTTCGCGCCGTCGCCACCGGCGCCGGCCTGCCCGGAGTTGCCGCCGGCCCCGCTGTTGCCGCCGTTGCCCGCGGTGCCGTTGATGGCAGCCCCGGTACCGATGGTGCCTGCCGTGCCCCGGGTGCCACCGGCGCCGCCAGCACCGCCGGTCCCGCCGTCGCCACCGTTGCCGCCGTTCTGGCCGCCGCCGATACCGGTGCCGTACTTGTCGACATCGGCCAGGCCGTCGGCGCCGGCGATGCCGTTGCCGCCGGTGCCGGCCGCCCCACCGGTGCCGCCGTTGGTGGCGTTGCCGCCGGCGCCCTTGGCGCCCCCGGCAGAGATGTTGGTGCCACCGATGCCCGCGGTGCCGCCGTTGCCGCCGTTGCCGCCGTTGCCGCCCCTGCCGCCTTCGCCGCCGTTACCACCGGTGTAGCCATCGGGGTGGGCCGCGGTGCCGTCGTGTCCGAGGGCGCCGTTGCCGCCGTTGCCCGCATTGCCGGCGTTGCCGCCCCGGCCGCCGGCCGCGCCGCTGGACGAGGTACCCGCGGTGGCCCCGTCGGTGCCGGCGCCGGCGTTGCCGCCGCTGCCGCCGTTGCCCGCGTTGCCACCGTTGCCCGCGTTGCCGCCGATCAATCCGGCGCCGCCCTGACCGGCGCCGAAGGAACCGTCCCTGCCGGTGACACCGGATCCACCGGCACCACCGTCGCCACCCCGGCCGGCTGTGCCGGCGTTGCCACCGTGGAAGCCGGCGCCGCGTCCGGTACCGCCGGCACCGGCACTGCCGCCGTTTCCGCCGGTCGTGCCATTGGTGCCGCTGTCGCCCGGATTGACGCCGTCTTTGCCGGCGTTACCCACCGCGCCGGTGCCGCCGTCGCCACCCCTGCCACCGTTGGCGCCGGTGCCGGGGCCGTCGGTGCCGCCGTTGCCGGTGCCGACGCCGTCCGCACCGCCGTCGCCGCCGAGCCCGATGGCGCCCGCGTCACCGCCGCGACCGCCCGCACCACCGGCGAGGTTGGCGGTACCCGCGACGCCATCGGCACCGCGGCCGCCGTCACCGGCCGTGCCGGAGTTACCACCCCGGCCACCGATGCCGCCCTTGCCGTTGGTCGCGGTGGTGCCACCGTTGCCGTCTTGGCCTGCGACGCCACCCTTGCCACCGTCGCCACCGGTGCCGCCATCGCCACCGTTGCCGCCGCTGACACCAATGCCGCTATTGGTTCCGGCGACCCCGTTGGCGCCGGTGAGGCCGGCCCCGCCGGCGCCCGCTGCTCCGCCGGCGCCACCGTTGGAGGCATTGCCGCCCTTGCCGTAAGTGCCTGCGGTCGCGGTGTTGGTGCCGTTGCCGCCGGCGTTGCCGCCGGCCCCGCCGTTACCACCGTTGGCGCCGTCACCGCCGGCCCCGCCGTCGCCGCCTCGATAACCATCCAGGTGGGTGGAAGTGCCGTCGTGGCCGGTCGCGCCGAGGCCACCCTTGCCGGCGGTGCCCGCGGCACCACCTGCGCCGCCCGCCCCGCCGTTGGTCGCGGTGCCCTTGGTGGCGCCGTCGGTGCCGCTGCCGGCACTGCCGCCGTCGCCGCCCTTACCGCCCCTGCCGCCGGCCCCGGCGTCGCCGCCGTCCTGACCGTTGTTACCCACCCCGGCGGTGGTGGTCCCGTTGGCGCCGTCGACGCCGGAGCCGCCGAGGCCGCCGGCGCCGCCGGTGCCCGCCGCACCGCCATCGCCGCCGTGGAAGCCGGCACCCCGACCGATACCACCGGTGCCACCGCCGCCGCCGTTGCCGCCGTCGCCGCCGACGGAGCCGTTGGCCCCGGCGCTGCCGTTGTTGGTACCGGTCAGCCCGGCCGCGCCGTCACCACCGGTGCCGCCGGTGCCGCCGTTGGCGCCGGTGCCCGACGCGGCAGTGCCCACGCCGTTGCCGTTGAGACCACCCAGCCCGATGTGCCCAGCATTGCCGCCCGCGCCACCCCGGCCGCCATCGGCGTAGGCGGTGCCGCTGATGCCGTTGGCACCCCGACCTCCGTCGCCTGCCGCGCCGGCATTGCCGCCGATGCCGCCTGCCGCACTGGTGCCGTTGGTGCCTGCTTTGGCAGTGCCGCCGAGCGCCTTTCCACCGGTGCCGCCGGCCCCGCCGTTACCGCCGGTGCCGCCGTCGCCGCCGTTTCCACCGTCCTGACCGGCGCCGACACCGGTGCCGTAGAGGTCGGCGCCTGCGGTGCCGACCGAACCCTTGACGCCGCCCCCGCCGGAGCCCGCCGCCCCGCCGACGGCACCGTTGCTGGCATTGCCGCCGTCACCGTACGCGCCGGCGTTGCCGCCGGCGCCGATACCGGCAGCGCCGCCCTTGCCACCGTCACCACCGTTGGCGCCGTTACCGCCATTGCCGCCGTCGCCACCGCTTTGGCCGCCGCCCACACCATTGCCGTAGGCGTCGACGCCGGCCGCGCCGGGCGCACCGTTGGCTCCGAGGCCGCCCTTTCCGGCGGCTCCGGCGTCCCCGCCGTTACCGGCGTTGCCGCCGCTACCGGCGTTGCCGGCGATGCCGCCGCCGGTGCCACCGCCACCGGCGTTGCCACCCGTGCCACCGTCGCCGCCGGCGCCGCCGGCACCGGCGTTGCCACCGTTCTGACCGTCGCCGCCCGATCCGGTGATCGCCGCGCCGTTGGCCCCGTTCAAGCCGCTGCCGCCCTTACCGCCGGCGCCGCCCTTTCCGCCGGTGCCGCCGTCACCACCGTGGGTGGTGAGGCCGGCCGGGGTCTGGCTACCGCTGGCAGTACCGCCGGCGCCGCCTTCGCCACCCTTACCGCCCGCGGCGCCCGCCGCCCCGCTGTCGCCGGGGTTGAGGCCGTTGGCGCCGACAGCGCCTTCGGCACCATGACCGCCGTCGCCACCCCTGCCACCATTGGCGCCGAAACCGTCGCCGTTGTTGCCTGCAGGGCCGCTGCCGTCACCGTTGAGGCCGCCGGTGCCATGGGCGCCGACCGTGCCGGCGTTGCCACCGGCACCGCCCTTGCCGCCGTCGAGGTAACTGCTCGTGCCATCGGCGCCGCGGCCACCGTCGCCGGCAGTGCCGGCGTTACCGCCGCGCCCGCCCAGGCCGCCGGTGCCGTCGCTGCCCGCGCTGAGTCCGGTGCCGCCCTTACCGCCGGCGCCGCCCTCGCCGCCGACGCCACCAGCTCCACCGTTGGCACCGGCCTGACCCTGCCCGGCCGTGCCGTACTGGGTGGACCCGGCCACCCCGGCTGCCCCCGACTGACCCGCGCCACCGCTGCCGGCGGCGCCACCGGCGCCACCGTTGCTGGCCGCGCCGCCGTTACCGTCGACCCCGGCCTTCAGCGAGGCCGCGTTGCTGCCGGTTCCCGCTGCGCCACCGGTGCCACCGTTGCCACCGTTGCCGCCCTTACCGCCCTTGCCGCCGTTGCCGCCGTCATAGCCGTCGCGGTGCCCGGCGGTGCCGTCATGACCGGAGGCGCCCACACCACCACTGCCGGCAGTGCCGGCATCGCCGCCCTTACCGGCCGCACCACCATCGGTGCCAGCGCCGATACCGGCGCCGTCGGTGCCCGCGCCGCCGCTGCCGCCCTTACCGCCGTCGCCACCCCTACCGCCACTGCCGGCGTTACCGCCGTCACCGCCGGCCAGACCCGCACCCGAGGTGGCCACCCCGGTGCTGCCGTTGAGGCCGGAACCACCGCGCCCACCGTCACCACCGGCACCGGCCGCGCCCGCGGCACCCCCGGTGAAGCCCGCGCCCCGACCGATACCACCGCTGCCGGCGTCGCCGCCCTTACCGCCGGCACCACCGTCGATACCGCTGTCGCCGGGGTTGAGACCGTTGGCGCCCGCGGCGCCGCCGGCACCCCGACCGCCGTCGCCACCCTTACCGCCATTGGCGCCGGTGCCGTTGGAAAGATTGCCCGCAGGGCCGCTGCCGTCACCGTTGAGACCACCAGTGCCGTGCTGGCCGATCGCACCGGCGTCACCACCGGCACCGCCCTTGCCGCCGTCGACGTAACTGGCGGTACCGTCCGCGCCGCGGCCACCGTCGCCGGCAACGCCGGCGTTACCGCCGCGCCCGCCCAGGCCGCCGGTGCCGTCAGCGGCGTGGCTGGTGGTGCTGCCCCCGTTGAAGCCGCCCGTCCCGCCAGTGCCACCATCGCCGCCACGACCACCCGCGCCGCCGCTACCACCTTCGGCGCCTGCGCCCAGGTTCACCCCGGCGGAGCCCGACGCCCCGGTCACACCCCGTCCACCGGCGCCGGCGTTGCCGCCGGCACCGCCATCGCTGCCCTTGGCGCCCGCGCCGTTGGCCGCCGTGGGCGCGGTGCCGTCACCGTTGAGGCCCGCGACCCCGCCGTTGCCGCCGCTGGCGCCGTTGCCGCCCTTGCCGCCGTCACCGCCCCGGCCACCGTCGCCGGCACCAGTGCCGTAGTCCACCCCGGTCTGTCCGTCGGCACCGGCCGCCCCGTGGCCACCGGCGCCCGCCGTCCCCGCAGCGCCACCGTCACCCCCGGCGCCACCGGCACCGGCGGTACCTGCTGACCCGCCGTAGGGGCCTGCGTCACCGGCCGCGCCGCCCTTGCCGCCGGTTCCTCCCGCCCCGCCCTTGCCCGCGTCGCCACCCTGCTGGCCGGTGTTGCCCACGCCGTTGGCGTCGGTGCCGGTCGCATCTGCACCCCGCACACCGGAACCGCCTTCACCGCCTTCGCCACCTCCGCCGCCGGTGCCACCGCTACCAGCTGTGGTCCCGGCGCGACCGGCAGCGCCGCCCTTGCCGCCGTCACCACCATCGCCACCGGCTTGGGCATTGCCACCACTGGCCCCGGCGCCCAGTCCCTGGCTGCCGGCGGCCCCGACGGCACCATTACCGCCGTCACCGCCCCGGCCGCCGTTGACGCCCAGGCCGTCTTTGCCGTCGACCACGGTACTGACGCCGTTGTCACCGCCCAGGCCTTTGAAGCCGGACAGACCGGCGTCGCCGCCCTTGCCGCCGTCGGAACCGTTGACGTGCGCGGCGGTGCCGTCGGCGCCGCGCCCACCGGTACCGGCCGCGCCGGCATCGCCGCCGTTACCGCCGACGCCGTTGGCGCCCGCCTTGGCGGCGTTGCCCACATGGTCGGTGCCACCCATTCCGCCGGCGCCCCCATTGCCGCCGTCGGCACCACTGCCGCCGTTGCCACCGTCGCCGCCGTTGACACCGGCGACGGTGCTGGACTGGCCGTTGACACCTTTGCCGCCGGAACCACCGGTGCCACCGTCGCCGCCTGCGCCACCCACACCGCCGGCACCGGCGACCGAACCACCCTTGCCGCCATAGCCACCGGCACCACCCGAGCCGCCGGCCGTACCGTGGCCGCCGCTGTCACCGGGGTCGACGCCATCAGCACCGGCCTTGCCCGCCGCCGCGTTGCCGCCGGCGCCACCGGCGCCACCGTTGCCGTAGTTGCCGCCGTCACCACCGTGTCCGCCGTTGCCGCCACTGGCGCCGGCGATGGAACCGGTCGATGCGTCATAACCCGCGCCACCGGTGCCGCCGTTGCCCCCGGTGCCGGTGGCCATGGTGCCGGCCGCGCCGTGCTTGCCGATGACCGAGCCGTAGCCACCGGTGCCGCCGGCTGCGGCGCCGGCACCGTTGTTGCCGCCGTTGCCGCCCCGACCGCCGTCGGGATTCGCCAGCGTGCCGGCCGCACCGTTGCCGCCGTTGCCGGCGCCGCCGCCGGTGCCGCCGTCGCCACCATTGCCGCCCCGGCCGAGGATGCCGTCCTCGCCGAACAGCAGGCCACCGCGACCAGCCGCACCGCCGTTGCCACCATTACCGCCGGTCGCGCCGACGCCGCCGCCGCCACCGTTCTGGCCGCCGCCGTCTCCGTTGCCGTAGTCGACGCCCCAGACCCCGTCTGCGCCGTTGCTGCCTTGAATGCCGGTGCCACCCCTGCCGCCGGTCCCACCGTTGCCGCCGTTGCCGCCGTCGCTGAACAGCAGACCGCCCCGGCCGCCCGCCCCACCGTCACCGCCATTGCCGCCGGAGATCCCGGCGAGCCCGTCGCCACCCCGGCCACCGTTGCCGCCGACGCCGCCGTTGCCGTACAGCCAGCCGGCGTTGCCGCCGGCGCCGCCGGTTCCACCGCCGTTGCCGGTACCGCTGGTGCCACCGCTGCCGCCCGCGCCACCGGTGCCCAGCAGCCATCCGGCGTGGCCACCGCGACCGCCGATGCCACCGATCGCCGCGCCGGTGCCACCGGTGCCGCCCGACCCACCCGGACCGAACAGACCACCGGACCCACCGGTGCCGCCGACGCCGCCGCTGCCGGTATTGCCGATGCCGCCGATGCCACCGGCCCCGCCGGACGCACCGGAAAGCCAGCCCGCGTCGCCACCGGATCCGCCGGTGCCGCCGATGCCCGCGGTGCCGCCGGTACCACCGGCGCCGCCGGCGCCGGCCAGCAGACCACCGTGGCCGCCGTCGCCGCCCACACCGCCGAAACCGCTACCGCCCGGTCCGGTGCCACCGGCCCCACCGGCACCACCGGCGCTGAGCAGCCAGGCGTCCCCGCCCCGGCCACCGGTCCCACCGATACCGGTCGGACTGGTGTTGGCGCCACCGGCGCCGCCGGCACCACCGTCGCCGTACAACCATCCGCCGCTGCCGCCGGCCGCGCCAGCGCCACCGTTGGCGCCCCAACCCGCCGCACCGCCGGTGCCGCCGGCGCCGATCAGCCAGGCCCGACCGCCCACACCCCCGGTGCCACCGGTGCCCAGTCCGTTCAGGTTGGCACCACCGATGCCGCCGGAGCCGCCACTGCCGTAGAGCCATCCGCCGTTGCCACCGGCCCCGCCGGCGCCACCGTTGGCCGTGGTCGATGACCCACCCGCACCGCCGACTCCGCCGTGTCCGATCAACCCGGCGTTGCCGCCGGCTCCGCCGGCCTGACCGGCCGCGCCGCCCGCACCGGCGCCGCCATTGCCCCACAGCAGGCCGCCGTCCCCGCCGGCCTGGCCGGGCTGCGCCCCGTTGGCGCCGTCACCGATCAGCGGCCTGCCGAGCAGGACCTGGGTGGGGGTGTTGATGGCACCCAGCACCGCTACGCCGAGTCCCTCGAGCGGTGCCGCGCCGGCGGCCTCGGCCCACGCGTACGAGCCGGCGTTGGCCGTCAGGTTCTGCATGAACTGGCTGTGGAAGGCCGCAGCCTGGGCACTGATGCTCTGGTAGGCCTGCCCGTGGGTGCCGAACAGCGCCGCGATGGCGGTAGACACCTCGTCTTGCGCGGCGGCCAGCAGGTTGGTGGTCGAGGCCGCTGCAGCGGCGTTTGCCGACTCCAGCGTGGCGCCGAGTCCGGCTAGATCGGAAGCCGCGGAGCTCAACACGTCCGGCGCAGCGAGGAGATACGACATGGGAACCGTCCACTTACTAGGTCACGACCTGGTGAGGCCGTGGTTTACATGTCCCCCGGTCATGCTGATGGGCAAAGCCGATACGAACCATAACTCGATTTCGGCCAAAACAAACTGGCTTTCACTCAAAAATGCCAAAATACATCCAGTTAGTTTTGCAAGGACATGCTAACCGCACCTCGACCCATGTCGAATGGCCTAACGTGGGCATAGCTGCGGTTCCTAGGGCACAGTGGTGACTGCCGGTTCGAATTTGTCAGCCGGTGACGCCGGCCTGGCCGAAGATCCCGCCTCGCCCGCCGCTGCCGCCGGCTCCGTCGGCACCCTCCGGGGTGCCCGGACCCCCGGCACCCCCGCGGCCACCGTTGCCGCCGTTGCCGATGAAGGTGGCGCTGCCTCCGGTACCGCCGCCGCCGCCGGGACCGCCGGTAGCGCCGCTCAGGTTCTCGCCGCCGGCGCCGCCGCCACCGCCGATTCCGCCGTTACCGAAGATGAACCCACTGTTACCGGCGGCTCCGCCGTGGCCACCGGCCGCGCCGACGTTGCCCGAACCGTTGCCACCCGAGCCGCCCGCCCCGCCGGCACCGCCGTTGCCGAGCAGGAAGGTCGAGGCGCCGTGACCGCCGGCACCCCCGGCGCCACCGGCGGGACCACCGACACCCCCGGCACCGGCTCCACCATTGCCACCGACGCCGCCCGCTGCACCGTTGCCGTAGATGAAGCCGCTGCCACCGGCACTTCCGCCCTGGCCTCCGGCTCCGCCCGACGAGCCGGATCCAGCCAGACCGCCGGACCCACCGTTGCCGCCGGCACCACCGCTGCCGAGCAGCACGGCGGTGCCGCCGTTGCCCCCGGCACCGCCGATGCCTCCGGCAGCACCGGCGATGCCCGTACCGCCGCCACCGCCATGGCCGCCGGCACCGCCGCGGCCCCAGATCCACCCGGCGTCACCACCGGCGCCACCACCACCGCCATTACCGGATCCAGGCACCGTGACCAGCCCGGTTCCGCCGGTCCCCCCGTGGCCGCCGAAGCCGAAGAGGAACCCGGCGTCGCCGCCGTTGCCGCCATACCAGCCGTTCCCGTCGGCGACGGCTGCGACGCCGGAACTGCCGGCGCCGCCGTGACCACCGCTACCGAGTAACCAGGATCGGCCGCCGCTGCCGCCGTTGGACGGCACTTCGAAGCCGCCGTCGCCGCCGTCGCCGCCGTCGCCGAACAGCAGACCGCCGTTGGCGCCCGGGCGTCCCGTGCCGCCGTCGCCGCCGTAGCCGATCAACAGCCCGGCCCGGCCGGCGGTGCCGCCGATCACGCCGTTGCCGCCGTCCCCGCCGCTGCCGAACAGCCAGGCGTTGCCACCACCGCCGCCGATGCCGTCGCCGATTCCGGCCACACCCGCCCCGCCGTTGCCGCCGTCGCCGCCGCAGCCGAGCAAGAACCCGGCGTTACCGCCGTTGGAACCGTTGGCGGCCAGCCCGCCGGTGGGCGCGCTCCCGCCGTTGCCGCCATCGCCGCCGTTGCCGATCAACCACGCACTGCCCGCGGTTCCGGCGCTACCGGCGGAACCGGCCGCAAAGGTCGTCGACCCGCCGTGGCCACCGTCCCCGCCGGACCCGATCAGGAATCCGCCGTTGGCGGCGGTGCCGCCGTCGCCGCCGTCGCCGGTAGTGCTGGTTCCGCCCGCGCCCCCGGTGCCACCGTTGCCCAACAGCCACGCGGTGCCACCAGTGCCACCGGCACCGCCGTTACCGTGACCGCCGAGATTGGCGCCACCGGCACCACCGGCGCCGCCGGACCCGACGAGTAGTCCGCCGGTGGCACCGGACCCGCCGGCCCCGCCGAACGAACCGCCGCTGCTGCCACCCGCACCGCCGCCGCCACCGAAGCCGATCAGCCAGGCCGCCCCGCCAGCGCCGCCGGCGCCGCCACCGGCGCTCGCGCTGCTGCCCCCGGCCCCGCCGTAGCCGCCGTTGCCCAGCAACCAGGCGTTGCCGCCGACACCGCCGGCGCCGCCGGCGCCGATGCCGGTGGCGTGGCCGCCGTTGCCGCCGAACCCGGCGTTGGCCAGGAACAGCGCGTTGCCGCCGTCGCCGCCGGCACCGGCGGCCCCGAGACCTGCGGAGTCACCGCCACTACCGCCGAATCCGGCGGTGCCGAGGATCCATGCGTTGCCGCCGTCACCCCCGGCGCCGCCGGCGCCGTTTGCGCCGGCACTGCCACCGTTTCCGCCGAATCCGGCGTTGCCCCACAGCAGTCCGGAGCTGCCGCCGTTGCCGCCGGACCCGCCGGCCCCGCTCACGCTCGACCCGCCGGCCCCGCCGGCCCCGCCGCTGCCGATGAGTCGGGCGCTGCCGCCGAGTCCGCCGAGCCCGCCGGATCCGAGTCCACCGGTATTGGCACCGCCGGCGCCGCCGGCGCCACCGCTGCCGTAGAGCCAGCCGCCGTTTCCGCCCGCGCCGCCGGCTCCGCCCGCGCCGGACGACGTTGCGCCGCCGCTGCCGCCGGCACCGCCGTGTCCGATCAACCCGGCCGACCCGCCGGCCCCACCGGCCTGCCCGGCCGCGCCCGTTCCACCCCGGCCGCCGTTACCGAACAGGTAGCCGCCGGGCTTTCCGGCAGCGCCAGTTCCATCGATGCCGTTCGCGCCGTCGCCGATGATCGGTCGGCCGAACAGCGTCTCGGTCGGCCAGTTGATCAGGTCGAGCAGCGGCTGCAACGGGGTTGCGGCGGTCGCCTCGGCCAGCGCGTAGGAATTCGCGCCCGCAGCCAGCGCCCGGGTGAACTGGGCCTGAAAGGCCGCGGCCTGGGTGCTGATGCTCTGGTAGGCCTGCCCGTGGGTGCCGAACAGTGCGGCAATGGCGGTGGACACCTCGTCTTGCGCGGCGGCCAGCAGGTTGGTGGTGGAGGCCGCCGCAGCGGCGTTGGCTGACTCCAGCGTGGCGCCGAGGCCGGCCAAGTCGGAGGCTGCGGCGGTCAGCAGGTCCGGCGCTGTTGCAAGGAGATACGACATGGGAACCGTCCACTTACTAGGTCACGACCTGGTGAGGCCGTGGTTTACATGTCCCCCGGTCATGCTGATGGGCAAAGCCGATACGAACCATAACTCGACTTGGGCCAAAACAAACTGTCTTTCCGTCAAAAACCTGCTAATGATGCGGATAGTTTCGGCATGGGGGGCTGCGCCGCACGTCGGTTCCACCTCCGCTGGGCCCGTTCACACCGGCGCCGCGACACGCGCAACCATGGAGGGGTGAGTCCGGAAGCCGCCTCGGATTGGACCCCGGCGTGGGGCAGCAGCGGGCTGGCCTACCTGACCGGTCCGCCGGACGGGCCGCCCGACTTCTCGCGCGCGGCGGTGGTCGGCCGCGCGCAGCAGATCGCCCCCGACGCCGCCGCGCTGCTGAGCGGCCGGGCCGCGTTGCTGGGCCTGACCCGCCGCGGTCGCGTGTCGGCCGGCGGTGCCACCCGGCTGCTCGGCGCACGCGACGGTTGGTGCGCCGTGACGCTGTCGCGTCCCGACGATGTTGCGGCGGTCCCTGCGCTGCTGTGTTCAGACGAGGTCGCCGACGATCCGTGGCCGTGCCTGGAAAGATGGGCTGCCACTCGGCCCACGACCGAGATCGTCGCGCGGGCCGAACTGCTCGACATCCCGGCGGCGGCACTGGGTGAGACCACCGCGGCCGCGCCCGTGGTACGTCGGACGGCGCCACGGGGCCCGGTACGCGGGCCGGCGGGGCTGCTGGTCGCCGATCTGTCCTCGATGTGGGCCGGACCGCTGTGCGGACGACTGCTGGCCCGCGACGGCGCCACCGTCGTCAAGGTCGAGAGTCCGCAGCGGCCCGACGGCACCCGGGGCGGCCACCCGGTCTTCTTCGACTGGGTCAACAGCGCCAAGCTGTCCTACTGCCTGGACTTCGACCGCCAGACCAGGGAGCTGCGTCAGCTGCTGACCGCGGCCGACATCGTCATCGAAGGGTCACGGCCCGACGGGCTGGCCCGCCGCGGATTGGGACCCGACGACCTGGCGCCGCGGGTGGCCCGGATCTGGCTGCGGATCTGCGGACACGGGTCGGCTTCCCGACGGCCGGCGTTCGGAGACGACGCCGCGGTGGCCGGTGGCCTGGTCGGCCGGGGGCCGGTGTTCTGTGGCGACGCGATCGCCGATCCGCTGACCGGACTGGAGGCCGCCCGGGTGGTGACCGAATCGCTGCGCCGGGGCGGTGGCGAGCTGATCGACGTCTCGATGGCTGCCGTCGCCGCGACGTATGCGGCGCTGCCGACCGGCGCACCGGGATCGGCCTGCCCGGTCGAGCCGCCGCGGGCGCCGACGGTGCCGGAGCCCGCCGCCGCCCTCGGTGCCGACGACGAGGCTGTCCGCCACCTGGTGACCGAGAGGCTGCGGCGCACATGCTGAGGCTGCCATGTTGATCCGCAGGGCGGCGTTGCTCGACGGGCGCACGGTCGATATCCGGGTTAGCGCGCGAATCGAACAGGTGGGCCGGGAGTTATCGCCGCGCGCGGGCGAGGGGGTGCTCGACGCCGGCGGTGGCACCGTCTTGCCCGGACTGCATGACCATCACGTGCACTTGCGTTCGGCCGCATCGGCATTGGATTCGCTGTCCGTGGGGCCACCCGCCGTGCACACCAAAGAACAACTGGCACAAGCGTTGTCGACTGCCGTCCCGGGACCCGACGGGTGGATACGTGCCGTCGGATACCACGAATCGGTTGCCGGGGAACTGAATCGGGCCACGTTGGATGCGGTGCTGGCCCACGTTCCGCTGCGTATCCAGCACCGCAGCGGCGCGCTGTGGGTACTCAACTCCGCAGCGCTCGGCCGGGTGGGCTTGGCCGCCCACCCCGACGGCCGGTTGCGCAGCGCCGATCCGTGGGCACAGGCCCTGCAGCGCCGCGAAACCGACCTGGCCGAACTGAGCAGGCGGATCGTCGCGCGCGGAGTCACCGGGGTCACCGACGCCACCCCGGACATCGATGCGGGCGACCTGATCTCGCTGATGATGGCGCACCGAAACGGCGAGTTCCGGCCCGGGGTGCGCCTGCTCTCGCCCGGTAAGAAGATCCTGCACGATGACCGGCTTGATCTGAATGCATTGGCGGAGTGGATCAGTGAGCGGCACGGGTTCGGCCAGCCGGTGGCTGTGCATTGCGTGACGGCGGCGCAACTGGTGGTGACGATCGCGGCGCTGCGGGCCGCCGGCGGCCATCCGTTCGACCGCATCGAGCACGCCGCCGTCGTCCCGGGCGACACCCTGTCCGATCTGGCCGAATTGGGCATCACAGTGGTGACGCAACCGAATTTCGTTGCCGAGCGCGGGGACCAGTACCTGACCGATGTCCCCGCCGACGAGCACGACCAACTCTGGCGGGTCGCCTCATTGCTCGACGCCGATATCCCGGTGGCGTTGTCCACCGATATGCCGTTCGGCAGCGGCGACCCGTGGGCGGCGATGCGGGCCGCCGTGTCGCGCACCACCCCTAGCGGCGCGGTGCTCAACGCCGCCGAATGTGTCTCGCCCAGAACTGCTTTGACGATGTTCCTGGGCTGGCCGGATCGGCCGGACCGGCCGCGGACGGTGGAGATCGGCGAGCCGGGGGATCTGTGCGTGCTGTCCGAGCCGCCCGCGGTCGCACTGGCCGAACTGGATGCCGCCCTGGTGGCGGCCACCTTGATCAGGGGTGAGCTGGTCTACTTCGCGATGTGATCACGGGGTCAGCGCTGCGCGCAGCGCGTCGCATTGCATGGCGAAGAACTGTTGAGACACTGTGACTTTGGGTGCCACCAGGTCGAAACCGTGGAATGCACCCGGGATGCGCTCCAGCTGGCACGGCACCCCGGCCTCGGTGAGCCGGCGCGCGTATTCGACGTCCTCGTCGTGAAACAGGTCGTGGGTCCCGACGCCGATCCACGCCGGAGGCAGCCCGCGCAGGTCCGCGCGTCGGGCGGGGACCGCGACCGCCGGATCCGCACCGCCCAGATAGGCGGTCCAGCCGAACCGGTTGGCTACCGGGTCCCACAACCGGTGATCGGGGTCGGCCGGCGCCGCCGCGCTGCGGTCGTCGACCATCGGGTAGACCAGCAGCTGGAAAGCCGGCGTGATCTCGCCGCGATCGCGGGCCAGCAGCGCCAACGCCGCTGCCAGACCGCCGCCGGCGCTGGCGCCGCCGATCGCCACCCGGTCGGCCTGCACTGCGGGAAGTCCGGCCAGCCAGGCCAGCACCGAATAGCAGTCCTCCAGGGGCGCGGGATAGGGATGTTCGGGTGCGAGCCGGTGCTCGACCGACGCCACGGTGATGCCCAACCGCTTGCTGAATCCCAGGCACAGCAGGTCGTCCTGTTGCGCCGAACCCAGCACATAGCCGCCGCCGTGAATCCACAGCAACGCCGGCCCCGGCTCGGTGGTGCCGGCCGGACGGTAGAGCCGCACACCCGCCCCCGACGGCAGGGTCAACACCTCGACGCCCTTCGGGGCGCGGCCCAGCCTGGTCCGCAACCCCATAGCGACGCGCATCAACGGCAATGTCCGGGGGCCGACCAATCTCTTGGGCGCAACGCGCGCCAGCCGGCGCAGATCAGGGTGGACGGCATCGACCATCGATTCAGTATCCCTGCACCCCCGATCAGGCACCGCAGGGGTCTGCGGAACATTGAAATCAGCTGTGGCACAGCGATATTCACCACACGATCGGCCGCCCCGGCCGCCGGTCGTCCCGGTGACCCGGCAGCGGGACTTTTTCGGCGGCGCCACGACACCCGACAGCTAACGGCGAAACAGTCGTGGAAAGCTATGAATACCCGAGCAGCAAATGCGGCTACCGAATTTCCCGAGCCACCCGGCCAATACCGCACACAGTTGAACGATTATTACCCGCGGGTAGGGGTACAGTGCCCTGCATGACGGCGACTGGACAGTCCAAATCTTGCGTCAAGCGGTTGTTGCGCGCCGGTCCGGCCGACTACCTGTTGGCGATGAGCAGAGCCGGTGCCGCTCTCCCGATCATCGGCAAGCGGTTGGAACCCTTGGGCACCATGGCCGCCATGAGTGTGTGGGGCATCCGGATCGCGCCGGAACTGATGTCGACGTCGGCGAAGGGCCGGTTCGCCCCCGGCAGCGGCGAGACGCGCCGCCGGGACCGGGAAAGCACCAACGAGGTGTCCATTGCCGCACTGCGCGGCACGGTCTCAGCTGCCGAACTGGACCTGGACTGGCCCGCCGCCGACCGGACACCGCCGTTCTGGGCGGCCCTGCGTGGCAGCAAGTACCTGCACCGCCGCGGTGTGCACTACGGCGACCACCCCGCGCAGATGCTCGACGTGTGGCGTCGCAAGGATCTGCCCGCCAACGCGCCGGTGCTGGTGTTCCTGCCCGGTGGTGCGTGGGTGCACGGCAGCACCACCATGCAGGGGACCGCCCTGATGTCACGACTGGCCGAGCAGGGCTGGGTGTGCCTGGCCGTCAACTATCGGGTCTCGCCGCACAACCGGTGGCCACGGCACATCACCGACGTGAAGACCGCGATCGCATGGGCACGGGCCAACGTCGACAAATTCGGTGGCGACCGCGATTTCATCGCGGTGGCGGGTTGTTCGGCCGGTGGGCACCTGGCCGCGCTGGCCGGCCTCACCCCCAACGACGCCACGCTGGACGCCAAGCTGCCCGAGGGCGCGGACAGCTCGGTGGACGCGGTGGTCGGAATCTACGGCCGCTACTGCTGGGAGGACCGCTCCACCCCCGAGCGGGATCGGTTCGTGCAGTTCCTGGAGCGGGTGGTGGTCCAGAAATCCATCGCCCGGCATCCCGAGATCTTCCGGGACGCCTCGCCGATCGCGCGCGTACATCGAAATGCGCCGCCGTTCTTGGTGATTCACGGCAGCGGGGACAACGTGATCCCGGTCGATCAGGCGCGCAGTTTCGTCGAACGGTTGCGTTCGGTCTCGACCGCGGCGGTCAACTACGTGGAGTTGCCGGGTGCCGGCCACGGCTTCGACATGCTCGACGGTCCCCGCGCGGGCGCGATGGCCCACGCGACGGCGTTGTTCCTCAACCAGGTGCACCGCACCCGCACGCAGTTCGCCCAAGAGGTCATCTGATCGCGCTAGGGTCGCGTGATGGGTAGGGGATTGCGGTGAAGCGGCTCACCGGCTGGGACGCGGTGCTGCTGTACAGCGAGACGCCGAACGTGCACATGCACACCATCAAGGTGGCGATCATCGAGCTCGACGAGGCCAGCCGCGGTTTCACCATCGACGCGTTCCGTCAGGTCATCGCCGGCCGGATGGACAAGCTGGTCCCGCTGGGTTACCAGCTGATCGACGTCCCGTTCAAGTTCCACCACCCGATGTGGCGGGAGAACTGCGACGTCGACTTCGAGTACCACGTCCGGCCCTGGCAGCTGGCTGCCCCGGGCGGCCGTCGGGAACTCGACGAGGCGATCGGTGAGATCGCCTGCACCCCCCTGGATCGCGCGCACCCGCTGTGGGAGATGTACTTCGTCGAGGGACTGGCCAACGACCGGATAGCGGTGGTGCTCAAGATCCACCACGCGCTGGCCGACGGTGTCGCCTCGGCCAATCTGATGGCGCACGGCATGGATCTCATGCCGACACCGCAAACCGCTTCGTACACAACCGATCCCGCGCCTAGCAAGCGAGAGCTGATGAGCGCGGCGTTCGTCGACCACATGCGGCACATCAAGCGCATCCCCGGCACGTTCGCCTACACCGCACAAGGTGTCCGACGGGTGCGCAGCAGTTCCTACAAGTTCTCCCCGAAGCTCACCCGCCCGATCGACCCGCCGCCGTCGTTCATGAACCACAAGATCACCCCGGAACGCCGGTTCGCCACCGCCACCCTGGCGCTGGCCGACGTCAAGGAGACCGGCAAGAAGCTGGGCGCCACGATCAACGACATGGTGCTGGCCATGTCCAGCGGAGCCCTGCACAGCCTGCTGCTGCGCTACGACGGCAAGGCCGAGCCGTTGCTGGCGTCGGTCCCGGTCAGCTACGACTTCTCCCCGGAACGCATTTCCGGCAACCACTTCAGCGGGATGATGGTCGTGCTGCCGACCGACCTGGACGACCCGCTGGAGCGGGTGCGGGCCGCTCACGACAACGCCGTCTCGGCCAAGGAGAGCCACCAGTTGCTGGGCCCGGAGTTGATCAGCCGGTGGGCGGCCTACTGGCCCCCCACGGCGACCGAAGCCATGTTCCGGTGGTTGTCCAGCCGCGACGGGCAGAACAAGGTCCTCAACCTCAACATCTCCAACGTGCCCGGGCCCCGCACCCGCGGCCGGGTGGGCGGCGCGCTGGTCACCGAGATCTACTCGGTGGGTCCGCTGACCGCCGGCAGCGGCCTGAACATCACGGTGTGGAGCTACGTCGACCAGCTCAACATCTCGGTGCTGTCCGACGGCGCGACACTGAAAGACCCGCACGAAGTGACCGCGGCGATGATCGCCGAATTCGTCGAAATACGCCGGGCCGCAGGGATTTCCGGAGAGCTCACCGTGGTCCCGGAGGCCATGGCGCAGGCCTGATCGACAGGGTCGGTCAACGTTACACGCACCGGGCGGTTCGTCACGCGGCCCGACAGCTACCATCTGGACTGTGAGCGACGAAGCTAACGAACCCGAAGTTCTGGTCGAACAACGCGACCGCATCCTGATCATCACCATCAATCGCCCCCGGGCCAAGAACGCCGTCAATTCCGCGGTGGCCCACGGTCTGGCCGACGCCATGGACCGTCTCGACGGAGACGCCGGGCTGTCGGTGGCCATCCTGACCGGAGCCGGTGGCTCGTTCTGCGCGGGCATGGACCTCAAGGCGTTCGCCCGCGGTGAACTGCCCATCGTCGAGGGCCGCGGGATGGGCTTCACCGAGCGTCCACCGGACAAGCCGTTGATCGCGGCGGTCGAGGGCTATGCACTGGCTGGCGGCACCGAGCTGGCGCTGGCCACGGATCTGATTGTGGCAGCAAAGGATTCGGCATTCGGCATCCCGGAGGTCAAGCGCGGCCTGGTGGCCGGCGGCGGGGGATTGCTGCGGCTGCCCGAACGCATCCCGTACGCCATCGCGATGGAGTTGGCGCTCACCGGGGACAACCTGTCCGCCGAGCGCGCACACCAGATCGGTCTGGTCACCGCGTTGGCCGAACCGGGTAAGGCGCTGGATGTCGCTCTCGAGCTGGCCGGCAAGATCGCCGCCAACGGCCCGCTGGCGGTGGCGGCCAGTAAGAAGATCATCGTCGAGTCCCGGGGCTGGAGCCGCGACACCATGTTCGCCGAACAGACCAAGATCCTGGGCCCGGTGTTCGCCTCCAACGACGCCAAGGAAGGTGCGATCGCGTTCGCCGAGAAGCGCCCGGCGCGCTGGACCGGCACCTGAGGCCGGCTACCGGGCGATGCCCAGCGCCAGCAGCGCGATGTCGTCGTCGGGACTGAGCTTGGGTATCAACGCGACGAGGTCGTCGATCAGCGCGGCGGCCCCCAGGGTGGTGCGTTCGGTGACGAATGCGGCCAGCCTGTCCTCGTCGAACGTGATCTCGGCGCGCCGCGACTCCACGATGCCGTCGGTGTAGCAGATCAGCGTCTGACCCGGCAGCAAGCGCAGGCTGCATGCGTCGAATGACGCACCCGGGATGAGGCCCACCAGCATGCCGTGGCTGGGGCGGATCTGCTCGACGGTGCCGCTGGCGGCGTCAGCCAGCAGCGCCGGCTGATGACCGCCGGTGGCGATGGTGACCCCGAACCCGGGGCCGTCGCTGCGCGGCTCCAGGATCCCGAACAGCACTGTGCAGAATCGGCGCGGTTCCACCTCGCGCAGCAATACCGAGTTGAGTTCGACGAGCACATCGATGGGGTTGTCGTAGTGCAGCGCGGCGGATCGCAGCGTGTAGCGGATCAGCGACGTCACCACCGCGGCCTCCGCGCCGTGGCCTTCGACGTCGCCGATGAAGAACGCCCACCGGTTGCTCCCGACCGCGAATACGTCGTAGAAGTCGCCGCCCACCTGACGCGAAGAGGCCGGATGGTAGTGCGAGGCCACGGTCAGGCCGTCGATGTAAGGCAACGAGGGCGGCAGCAGCGTGCGCTGCAGCACCGTGGCGTACTGGGCGATCAGGTCACGATCGTGCTCGGCGATATTGCGGTCGCGCACCGCCTCGTCGCGGTCTGACTGCGCGTCGTCGCGGTCGCGCCGGGCCTCGTCGCGGTCGTCCTCGGCCACGCCGCGCAGCTGTCGTTCCGCGCGCAGCGCGGTGCGTGCCGAAACCCGCAGGTCCAACTGCTCGGCGACGATGGCGGCGAGATCGGTCAGGGTGGCCAGTTGAGCGTCGGTCGCGGTGCACGGGTCGTTGTCCAGGACGGCCACCGCCCCCAGCCGATGCCCGTCGCTGGTCACGATCGGTGCGCCCGCATAGCAGCCGATGCGGTGTTCGGTCACCAAGCTGTTGTCCCGGGTCCCGGGGTCGGCGCGCACATCCCGCACGACGTGGGGTGCGTCGCTCAGGACCGCCGACCCGAACAGGCCGTCGTTGCGGCTGACGGTGGGCAGGTCCACGTCGAACCCGTGACTGGCCACGAACCGGATGCGGTCGCGCCCGACGATCGAGACGACGGCCATCGGCGCCGAACAGAACTCCGCGGCCAGCCGCACCACCCGCGAGAGAACCTGGTCATGCGCCGAATCCAGCAGTCGGTAGCGCTCGACGGCGCGCACCCGCGCCGATTCGGCCGCAGTGGCTTTCGAGGTGATCGGGGGCATGGGATGCGCATTCGGGATCGGTGGACTCGGTGTGGCGCAGCTACTCTCTGGTTGCCCGGAATTCTACGGATGTATGCGCGCGGGGCTGCGGCGCAGCTAAGCGGCGGCCCGCCCCGGCGGGCGGGACCGGCCCCGCGATGGGTTACACTGTCGGCAGAATTTGTAAAGGGCAGGGTTCCCAGAAGGATCGCGGATGAGCGTTTCGTTGCTTCTCGAGATGGCTGCGTCGAGCAACCCTGACCGCACGGCTGTCATCTCCGAGGAACTGCGGCTGAGCACCCGGGAACTCAGCGACCTCGCCGACGGCGGGGCGGGGGTGATCGCGGCCTCGGGCGCCCGGCACGTCGCCTACGTCGGGACCGGCGGGGCGCTGCTGCCGATCCTGATCTTCGCGAGCGCGCGTGCGGGTCTGACCTTCACGCCGATCAATTACCGATTGTCGGCCGAGGGGATCGGCGCCCTGCTCGACCGCCTGCCGGACCCGTTGGTGGTCGTCGACGAACGCTACCGGGACGCACTCGGCGGCGGCGATCGCCGGGTGATGTCGTCCGAGGAGTTTTTGACCGCGGCCCGTACCGCCGAACCGGCAGCGGAGTTCCCCGACCCGGACTCGGTGGCGATCGTGCTGTTCACCTCGGGCACCACCTCGGCGCCCAAGGCCGTCGAACTCACCCACAACAACCTGACCAGCTACGTCACCGGCACGGTGGAATTCGAGTCGGCCGGGCCGGACGACGCCGCGCTGATCTGCGTGCCGCCCTACCACGTCGCCGGGGTCGGGGCGGCGCTGTCCAACCTGTACGCCGGCCGCAAGATGGTGTATCTGCCCAACTTCGACGCCCACGAGTGGGTGCGGCTGGCCAACGCGGAACAGGTCACCACCGCAACCGTGGTGCCCACCATGCTGGACCGCATCGTGACGGTGCTGGAGGCCGGTGACCACAAGCTGCCCGCGTTGCGCAACCTGGCTTACGGCGGTTCCAAGGTGGGCCTGCCGCTGGTCCGCCGCGCCCTCGAGCTGTTGCCGGACGTCGGATTCGTCAACGCCTACGGCCTGACCGAGACCAGCTCGACGATTGCGGTGCTCACCCCCGACGACCACCGTGCGGCACTGGCGGCCGCGGATGCCGCCGCGGTGAAGCGGCTGGGTTCGGTGGGCCGGCCGGTGCCGGGCATCGAGGTGGAGATCCGCGACGAGGCCGGCACCGTGCTGGGACCCGGGCAGACCGGCGAGCTGTTCGTGCGCGGCGAGCAGGTGTCCGGACGCTACACCGGCATCGGTTCGGTGCTCGATGAAAACGGCTGGTTCCCGACCAAGGACATCGCCACCCTCGACGAAGAGGGATTCCTGTTCATCGGCGGCCGTAGCGACGACACCATCATCCGCGGCGGCGAGAACATCGCGCCGGCCGAGTTAGAAGAGGTGCTGATCGAGCATCCGCACGTGCGTGACGTGGCGGTGGTCGGTGTCGAGGATGCGCAGTGGGGCCAGGCGATCGTCGCCGTGGTGGTGCCGCGTGACGATGTCGATCCCGACCCCGAGGAACTGCGTGAATTTGTCCGAAAGAGTTTGCGGGGGTCGCGCACTCCGGACCGAGTAGTGTTTCGCGACGAGCTGCCAACCACCGCCACCGGCAAAGTGCTTCGCCGGGAGATCATCGAACACCTAGCAGGGATGCAATCATGATCAAGAACGGAACCCGCCTGGCCAGCCAGGTGTGCGACACCCAAATCATCGTCGTCCGCAGCGCCGACAGCCTCGACGACCTGCGCTGCGGCGGAGCGCCGATGGTGGAGATGGGCGCCGAGCGCTCGGGTGAGATCGACCCCGCCTTTGCCGACGGCAGTGTGATGGGCAAGCGCTACGTCGACGAGACGGGCGCCGAAGTCCTGGTGACCAAGCCCGGCAAGGGCAGCCTCAGCGTGGGTGAGACGAAGCTGTCGCTCAAAGAGGTCAAGCCGCTGCCCGCCAGCGACTGACTACGGTCGCTCGGCCAGCCCGTTACGGCGGACGAATTCCCGTGCCTTGACCAGGAATTCCAGCTGGCCGCCGACCTCGCGCAGCGGTGCGACGCTGCGCGTCGAGCGGCACAGCACGATGGCGCCTTCGAGTGCGGAGATGGACGTCACGGCCAGCGAGGCCGCGTCGTTGTCGTCGAAGCCGTCGGTCACGAAGGCGCGCGTCAGCGCGGTGCACCAGCGGCCCATGATCACGCCGGCCTCGTCGGCGAGCTGCAGTTCATCGTCGGCCGAGCCGATCGCGGCAGCCACCACCGGGCAGCCGGCGTGGAAATCACCCTCGGTCAACAGGTTTTCCCATAACTCGACGAACTCGCGCAGCAGCGCCCGGCCGCCCCGGTCGACGGCGCGGTCGATGGTCGCGGTGATGGTGTCGCCCGCGTACCGCAACGCCTCGGTCAGCAACTGATTGCGGCCCTGGGGGAAGTGGTAGTACACCGAGCCGCGCGGGGCACCGCTGCGGGCCAGCACCGCATCGATGGTCACTCCGGCGGCGCCACGCTCGCGCATCACCTGTGCGGCACTGACCAGCATGTTGTTCCGGGTGCCGCCCCGCTTGGCGGGCTGCGGATCCATTGCGGTCTGCTCCTCGGTACGGGTCATGCGGCGCGCGAGTGCCGGACTGCCGGCCAGTGCAACGCCCGGGGGCTGACCCGGAACTGCCGGCGGCGCGGGTCAGGGACTTCGCGGGTGAACCGGTAGCCGGCGACGTTGAGTTCGATGATCCACATAACTTCTCCCGGCTTGGGTGGTGCAGCCATGGACCGGGTCCACCGGCCCATGACTATGCGAGTGAGCATATAAGACACGTGTCAGGGAGGCAAGCTAAGCCAGCTAAGTACCGAGCAGGCCTGGGTTTACCTCACCACCTCCGAGTACCAGGCAGAGTGATCGCAATACTTGTGGTCCCGAAATTATGCTATCTTGCATAATTCAACGGACTGCGTTTCACTGGCCCCATGACGAACGACACAGTGTCCCTCGAGCGCGACGGCCATGTGCTGCTGATCGGCCTGAACCGCCCGCACAAGCGCAACTCCTTCGACCGGACGATGCTGGCCGACCTGTCCCGCGCCTATGCGCTGCTGGAATCCGACGACGAGTTGCGCGCCGGGGTGCTGTTCGCGCACGGCGACCATTTCACCGCCGGTCTGGACCTCGTCGACGTCGGCCCCGGGATTGCGGCGGGAGAGTCGCCCATGCCCCCGGACGGTCGCGACCCGTGGCGGCTGGACGGCCCTTGGACCACGCCGCTGGTCGCCGCCGCACACGGTTGGTGCATGACCCTGGGCATCGAACTGTTGCTGGCCGCCGACATCCGCATCGCCGCGGCCGGCACCCGCTTCACGCAGCTGGAAGTTCAGCGCGGTATCTACCCGTTCGGCGGTGCGACCATCCGGTTGCCCCGGGATGCCGGCTGGGGCAATGCAATGCGCTGGTTGCTCACCGGCGACGAGTTCGACGCCGCCGAGGCACACCGCATCGGGCTGGTTCAGGAGGTTGCCGACGACGCCGCGGCCGCGCTGACCCGGGCTCGCGAGATCGCCCAGACCATCGCCGAGCGCGCGGCGCCGCTGGGGGTGCGGGCAACCCTCGCCTCTGCGCAGCTGGCCCGGGCCCAGGGGGAGGGCGCCGCGATCGAACGCTTGCGTCCAGCCGTCACCGAACTGTTCGCCAGCGCGGACGCCGCCGAGGGTGTGCAGTCGTTCATCGAGCGCCGCGAGGCGCGTTTTCAGGGTGGCTAGCGGAACGTCTGATACCGCCGACCGTGAACCTCACGACGTCCATTCGGCCTGTCGCGCAGCGTAGTTCACACTCGGCGCAATACGCCCGGTTACTCGACCGTGTACCCCATTGGCATCAGCACGCTCTTCTGCTGGGTGAAGTGCTCGACGCCCTCGGGCCCGTTCTCCCGGCCGATGCCGGAGTTCTTGTACCCGCCGAAGGGACAGCAGGGGTCGAAGGCGTACCAGTTGATGGCGTAGGTGCCGGTGCGAATCTTCTCCGAGATCTCGATGCCCTTGGGGATGTCCGACGTCCACACACTGCCGGCCAGTCCGTACACCGAGTCGTTGGCGATCCTGACCGCGTCGTCTTCGGTGTCGTAGGGAATGATGCTCAGCACCGGCCCGAAGATCTCCTCCTGGGCGATCGTCATCTTGTTGTCGACGTCGGCGAAAACTGTCGGCTGCACGAAGAATCCGTTGTCCAGACCTTCCGGACGGCCACCGCCGCACACCAGCCGGGCGCCCTCTTCCTTGCCCTTGGCGATGTAGCTCTCCACCCGGGCGCGCTGCTTCTCCGAGATCAGCGAGCCGATCTGCGCGGTCGGGTCCGACGGCGGGCCGACGGGCAGGGCCTGCACAAAGTTGCTGACCGCGTCGACGATCTCGTCGTAACGCGAGCGGGGCGCCAGGATCCGGGTCTGTCCCACGCAGGCCTGACCGGTGTTCATGATTCCGGAGAAGACCATCATCGGGACGGCAGCGGCCAGGTCGACGTCCTCCAGGACGATGGCCGCCGACTTCCCGCCCAATTCCAGCGTGCACGGCTTGAGCAGGTCCGCGGCGCGCTTGCCGATCTCCTTGCCGACGGCCGAGCTGCCGGTGAAGGTGAACAGGTCCACGTCGGGGTTGGAGGTGAGCGCCTGACCGGTTTCGACGCCGCCGGGTACCACCGACAGCACGCCTTCGGGCAGGCCGGCGTCGGCGAACACCTCCGCCAGGGCATTGGCGGTCAGCGGCGTTTCGGCGGCCGGCTTGAGCACCACGGTGCAGCCGGCCAGCAGCGCCGGGCCCAGCTTGTTGATCGCCAGGAACAGCGGCACATTCCACGCCACGATTGCGGCGACCACGCCGATCGGCTCGCGGTGCACGATGGTCTGCCCGTAGGAGCCGGTCCGCACCTCCCGCCACGTGACCTGGTCGGCGGCCGGGCCGGCGAAGAAACTCATCGCGCCCATCGACCCCATCCAGTGCATGGTCTCGATGGTCATCGGCGGCTGACCCGTCTCGTCGGCAAGGAGCTTGGCGAACAACTCCTTGCGCTCCTCGAGCAGTTGCTGCGCCTTGGCGATGACGGCCGCGCGTTCCTGCGGCGGGGTGGTGGGCCACGGGCCGTTGTCGAAGGCCGCGCGGGCCGCGGCGACTGCGGCGTCGACGTCGGCCGCCGTCGCCAATGGCACCTTGCCGACGTACTCGCCGGTGGCCGGGCAGTGCACCTCGATCACTTCAGCGGTCGCCGGCTCGGTCCACTTGCCCCCGATGAAAAGCTTGTCGTACTCCGTCGTAGCGGTTGTCGCGTTGGTCACAGTCGCCACCATACCCAAGACGGCGCAAAACGAGAACATGTTCCATTAGTGCGCTCGGAGGACCAGCACCAGATTGCTCGCGACGAACTCCCGCAACACCGGTACCGATGTCACCCACCAGGCCCATCGTGGGTGGTAGCGCGGGAAAGTCGCGACGGCCGCGCCGGTGTCGGCCGCCCATTGCAGGCCGTCGGCGGCGGACACCGCGAATAACGACGACCCGTAGTTGTTCTTGGCCGGATGGCCGTGTTTGCGGGCGTATCGGGCGGCGGCCCGGGCGCCGCCGAGGTAATGGGTCAGGCCCATCTCGTGACCGCCGAACGGGCCCAGCCACACGGTGTAGGACAGCACCACCAGTCCACCCGGCCGGGTCACCCGCAGCATCTCGTTGCCGAGTTGCCAGGGCCGCGGCACATGCTCGGCGACGTTGGACGACAGGCAGATGTCGACCGAGTCGTCGGCGAACGGCAGCGCCATGCCCGACGCGCGCACGAAGGTGCCGGTGCTGCGCTGGAAAGCCGGTCCCGCCGCGTGCATCTCGGCGGGGTCGGGTTCGACGCCGATGTAGCGCACCCCGGCGCCGGCGAAGGCCGCCGCGAAGTATCCGGGTCCGCCACCCACGTCGAGCAGCGTGGCGCCGGCGAGGTCGTCCCCGCACCAGGAGCGCCACAGGTCGCCGACCATCGCGGCGGTGTCGGCGGCCAGGGCGCCGTAGAAGCGGGCCGGGTCGCTCTGCTCGTAGCGGAACTCCCGCAGCAGTCGCACCGAGCGGCGCAGGGTGGCCCGCCGAGCGAAGGCGTCGGTGACGGCCACCCGTTACTTCGGCACCTTCGCCGCGATCTGCTCGGCGATGCGGACGCCCTCGTCGGTCAGGTTCGCGTTGCATGCCTGGACGTTGGCGACGATGTTGTTGACGGCGGTCAGAGCCTGCTGGCAGCGCCAGTTGCCGCCGGTGACCGTGACCCGCAGGGTGCCGTTGATGCTGGACACCGGTCCCGCCGACCAGGGCTTGGCTTCGCCGGACGGCTTGGTGACCGTGTAACTCTTCGAGGCGCAGGCCTGCCACTTGGCTTGCGCCGCGGTGACGTATGCGGCTGCGGCCTGGGCGGAGGGGAAGCGCGCTGCGGCCTGGTCCACCCAGTGATAGGTGGGTTTCTCCGATACCTGCTCCTCGACCGAGTCGGTCATGCCGCTTCCGGCGAAGGCGTCGGCCTCCACCGTGTCGACGAACCGGCATTCGACGGGGGTCACCTGGTACGGGTTGTTGGTGATCGCGTGGTGCCCGGCGGAGGAGGTCATGCCGGTGGTGGACATCGCTTTGCTGACGGCGTCGGGGGTGAGCAGCAGCCCGTCCAGCGCCCCGGGGGCGACCAGCGGGGCGGTGGTGGTCGTGGTCGTGGTCGACGAGGTGCCGGAGGAGGCTGCGGTGTCATCGGAACCGGTGCCCACCGCGACGCCGATGACGCCGACGATCACCACCACCACCACAGCGGCGGCCACCGCCACCCACACCCAGGTGCGGTTGCTGCTGCGCTGGGCCGACGGGAAGGGCGGCGGACCGCCGTACCCGCCGGTGAACGGGGCCGGCTGGAACTGGGCGGGGTTGGGCGCATACGGCGGCGGGGTGTGCTGCTGCGGCGGTGGTGGGTAGGCCGGGCGCGGCGGTTGGTAACCGGGCCCGGACGGGATCGGCCCGGACTGCATCGGCCGCGGATTCGGGGGTTCGGGCCGGCTGGGGGCCGGTTGCGGCCGGGCCAGCGGTCCGGTGATCGCCGCGCGGGCCGCCAAGGTGAGCTCTCGGGTGGTGTCGTAGCGGTCGTCGGGGTTTTTGGCCATCCCCTTGGCCACCACGGCGTCGAGTTGGGCGGGCAGGCCGTGGCGCAACACCGACGGA